>NZ_JACHJB010000002.1:3000000-3223177 GCF_014207745.1 Nonomuraea muscovyensis | reverse complement strand
GGAGCAGGCCGAACGAGACCAGGCCGAGGGGCAGGGCGAGCAGGACGGCGAGCACGGCGTCGCCGCTCACCTGATGCCGGCCGAGAAACGTGTCCACCGCGGCGCCGGCCGGAGGCGGGGACTCTTCCACGTCCACCATTATGGTCGGCGTGCGTGGTACCGGCGGCGGGTGAGGTACGCCAGGGCGGCCACCGCCAGGGCCGCACCCCACAGCGGCCACAACATCTCCGGCAACCAGGCGCCCAGCTCGTCGGCGGCCCCGGCCGGGCCGACCTGCTCGCCGCTGAGCTTCTGGCGGACGTACATCAGTCCGGCGGACGTGATGGGAAGGGAGACGGCCAGCGCCGAGTAGGCAGGGAGGCGTGCCGGAATCGGTCGTCCGCGCAGGAACGGCACCCAGCGCGGCCAGATCTCACCCCACGGCCGGACCAGGCCGACGGTCAGGACCGCGCCGAGGAGACCGAGGGCGCCGAGACCGGCGCCGATCGGGGTGATCTCGGCGATGTAGGCCAGGAACTCGTCACTGATGCCGACGGGAATGCCCAGGAGCCAGCCGAAGCGGGTGACGGCGTAGACGACGGGGACGGCGACCGCGACGGCGGTCGCGTACCGCCCGACCCGGAACGCGCGGGCGGCGCTGCCGGGCCGCCCGGGCTCTCCGAGCAACGCGCGCGTCCCCAGGACCATCAGACTGACGCCGACCGCCATCAGGATCAGCAGGTTGACGCTCGGCCAGGTCAGCATGGACGCGATCATCGAGAACTCGGCCTGGCCGGCGAGCGCGGCGGCGAGCATCACCGGCAGGTACCCGGCGGTCATCATGATGCGTACGTCGGGCAGAAGCACCGCCAGGCCGACGCCGGCCACGACGGCCACGACGGCGGTGGCCCGGTTGAGCGGGCCCCTGGCGGCGAGCACGGCGACGACGCCGGCCACCAGCGCCGACACCGCCAGCACGCTCCCGCCGACCGCCGCCGGAAGAGGGTCGAGAAGGGTGTTGCCCGCGCCCGCACGGCCGGCGTCGAACGGATATCCGGGCGCTCCGAGAGCCCAGAGAAGGCCGAGCACCAGATAGCTCACCGACCAGACAGCGATGATCAGGACCGGCACGACCGTACGGTGATTTGTTGGACGAGAGGTGTTCACCCGGCTCAATCTGCCGCCGCGGCGGTGCCCCGCACATCGTCACCAGGTCTCGGCCGGGTCCTCCGGAGGTCGCGACGGCATGTGTGACGAGGCCGGCTTCACCCGCTACGTCTCCCTCGTCAGCTTCGCCTCGGTCTCGTAGGCGACGCACCCGACCGGCTCGCCCAGGTCGAGACCGGATCCAGGACCCCTCAATCGCGGCGAATTCCCGCCCCTGGACGTTCGGGCGCGACGGTGGCGGGGCACGCGCAGCACGACTGAAGGTGTGCTAGGTTAGATCCAGTTGCAGTTTTGGTACCCATAAAAACTTGTGTGCACCTGACGGTATGTAGCCTCAGGTGCATTTTTGTTTGCCGGTCTTCTCCGGGTGTGGACCTATCGCGGCGACGCGAAATTCGTCCGATGCGGATTTCGGCTTTGCACCTATCAAGAGGAGATCAACATGGCTTCTGGCACCGTGAAGTGGTTCAACGCGGAAAAGGGCTTCGGCTTCATCGAGCAGGACGGCGGCGGCGCCGACGTCTTCGCCCACTACTCCAACATCGTCTCTCAGGGCGGCTACCGCGAGCTGCACGAGGGCCAGAAGGTGGCCTTCGATGTCACCCAGGGCCAGAAGGGCCCGCAGGCCGAGAACATCGTTCCCGCCTGACACTGACGTAACACGCAGCTGGGGCCCGCGCCGTAGGGTGTGGGCCCCGCCGCTTTGCTTCTGTGGTACCCAATGTGCCGTGACGGCCTCACAACCCGCGAGGAAGAGCATGTCTGTTCTTCCGCCGCACACCGGATGGACCACTCATGGCTCCGGTTCGGGCATAAGTCCGCTCCAGCCCACTGGCCGGCATCGCGGCCGCCGTTCTCTCCGGCGGATGCCGACCATTTCGACGCCCGAGGCAAGGCTGTTTTCCGCCGGCTCGGCTCGTCTTTTCTTCGGCTCGTGCTCGCATTCTTTGTGCCGCTCATCGCGCCGAGAATCGCATGACACGTGCCGCATTGAGGAAGGTTCTGCATGAACCAGGCAACTCGTACGCACGACCGCTACTCTCCCGCCCGCTCGGGCGGCTCCGCCAACTCCGGCAGGGGTGACCGATTCGGCTCGCCGGCTCGGGGCCGTTCAGGAACCCCCAGCCGTTCCGGTGGTTACGGGCGGCGTCCCGCCGCGCCGCAGGGGGAGTTCGCACTGCCCGTCACCGTCACCCCGGCCCTGCCCGCAGCCGCGACATTCGCTGAACTGAACATGCCGCCCGCGCTGATGAAGACGCTCACCAGCCTGGGTATGAATGAACCGTTCCCGATCCAGGCGGCCACGCTGCCGAACTCCCTGGCCGGCCGGGATGTCCTTGGGCGGGGGCGCACCGGGTCGGGCAAGACGCTCGCCTTCGGTCTGGCCCTGCTCGTCCGCACCTCCGGACAGCGTGCCGAATCGCGGCAGCCGCTGGCCCTGATCCTCGTTCCCACTCGGGAGCTGGCCCAACAGGTCACCGACGCGCTCACCCCGTACGCCCGGTCACTGAAGCTGCGGCTGACCACCGTCGTCGGCGGTATGTCGATCGGCAAGCAGGCCAATGCGCTGCGCGCTGGTGCCGAGGTCGTCGTCGCGACCCCGGGACGGCTCCGGGATCTCATTGAGCGCGGCGACTGCCGCCTGGACCAGGTCGGCATCACCGTGCTGGACGAGGCCGACCAGATGGCCGACATGGGCTTCATGCCGCAGATCACCCACCTGCTCGACCAGGTGCGCCCCGGGGGCCAGCGGATGCTGTTCTCCGCCACTCTGGACCGCAACGTCGACCTGCTGGTCCGCCGCTACCTGACCGACCCGGTGGTCCATTCGGTCGACCCCTCGGCGGGCGCGGTCACCACGATGGAGCACCACGTGCTGCATATCCAGGGCGCCGACAAGCAGGCCACCACTGTGGAGATCGCTGCCCGCGACGGCCGGGTGATCATGTTCCTGGACACCAAGCACGCCGTGGATCGGCTCACCGAAAAGCTGCTCAACAGCGGCGTACGCGCCGCCGCGCTACACGGGGGCAAGTCCCAGCCCCAGCGCACCCGCACCCTTGCCCAGTTCAAGACCGGCCACGTCACGGTGCTGGTGGCGACCAACGTCGCGGCCCGCGGCATCCACGTCGACAACCTCGACCTCGTCGTCAACGTCGACCCGCCGAGCGACCACAAGGACTACCTGCACCGCGGCGGCCGCACCGCCCGCGCCGGCGAGTCCGGCAGCGTCGTCACCCTCGTCCTGCCCAACCAGCGCCGTGACATGAACCGCCTGATGGCCGACGCCGGTATCGTCCCGCAGACCAGCCAGGTCCGTTCGGGCGAGGCCGAACTACGACGTATCACGGGCGCCCAGGCTCCCTCGGGGATTCCCGTGACCATCACCACACCGGTTGCGAATCGTCGGACCGGACGGAACGGCCGACGATTCGGGTAGCGGCGGATGACCGCCCGGCGGAACAGGTCGCCCGCGACGAGCACGGCGACCGGCTTGCCGACGGCCACGACAGCGAGCCGACCGGGTTTCGGACCTACGGCAAGTCGAAGGACTCCCTGACGATCTACCGCAGATCGTGATCGGGATGGCCGTCACCAGGGACGGCATCCCGGTCCGCTGCTGGCGCCGGCCCGGCAACGCCTCCGACCAGCGCCTGATCCGCCGGGCAAGGACGCCATGCGGGACTGGGCCCTGGGCGAAATCGTGTGGGTGACCGGCCGCGGCCGCTCCTCGGCGGAAGACCGCCGTCACCCGGCCAAGACCACTCCTACGTCATCGGCGAGAACTCCGCTCCGGGTCGCCGGAGGTGATAGCCGCCCTGTCACGGCAGGGCCGCTACACCGAGATCTCGGGCAACATGCGGATCAAGGAAGTACGGATCAGCGGCACCGACCGGTTCGTCATCTGCCACCACCCCGAAGCGGCCGAGCGCGACGCGCACATGTAGACACGCCTGTACGCCCTGATCATGCTCGGACACGGTGGCCGCCGGGCGCACCTGCTCGGCGTCACCGCCAACCCCACGGGCCCGTGGACCGCCCAGGCCGCCGGCAACTCCTTCACCGACACGACGGACAGTTGTCCCCAGCGCGAGCCGAGACCGGACCGCCATCCCCTGTCGAGCCGGCGAACCACCGAGTCCACCGCAGAGCCATCCTCGGCGGCCTCATCAACGGGTACCAGATCGCCAGCCGGAACCACAGAGAACCGGCAGGTCAGACACCGAATTCCTGGTATTGAGCCCCGCAGGCCTGATCCGGCCGGGCTAGCGGCGCGCTAGGGCCGGGCTAGCGGGATCATGAAATATCCGGATCGTGGATCTCCTGCTTGTCGCGTGCCAGGTCCTGATCGGGACAGGGTTCGCCGTCGCCGCGTTCACCAGGCTGCGCAACAGCGCTGACCTGCGCCCGTTCGTGTCCATCCGGGTGATGGTGCCGGAAAGGCTGCGCCTTCCGGCCGCTGGCGTGGTCGCGAAGAGTGAGGCGGCTGACGGCTGCGCTCCCGGCGATCCCGGAACCAGGGCTGGTCCTCAGCCGGATCATGCTCGGCGCATTCAGTCTGATGATCGCTGTCACCGCCCGGCGGGGCAGGCGAGTGTCCCGCCGCTGCTTCGGCCCGTCCGTGGCCTCGCTCGGCTGGGTGCACCTGATGCCAGACGCCCTGCTGTTGCTCGTGGTGGCGCTGGGCGAGATGGCGCCGACCTTCACGAGGTGGCTGCCGGCGGCGATACCGGCTGGGCCGGCGGGGCGGCCGTGCTCATCGATGGTGACGACATCGCCGAGTTGTTCATGGACAGAACGGGGAGGGCGTGATGCAGTACCTGGTTGCCGCGGTCGTGCTGGTCGGCCTGCTGGGCATGGCGAACCTGCTGCTGACCGTCGGCGTGATCCGCCGCCTGCGCAGCCAGAGCTCGCCGCCGTCGATGCCGGTGGAAGGCCTCACGCCCAGTGCGAGGGTCCCGCAGTTCGCCGCCACGAGCACGAGCGGCGAGCCGATCTCCGACGAGCTCCTGAGCGGACCGGCGCTGGTCGGATTCTTCTCCCGGGGCTGCCAGCCCTGCAAGGACCTGCTCCCGCTCTTCGTGGAGCGGGCACGCGCCACGTCGGACGCCGTGCTCGCCGTGGTCGTCGCCGGCCCCGGCGAGGACTCCGCAGCCGACATCGAACGGCTCGCGGAGGTAGCACGTGTCGTCACGGAGGCGCCCCAGGGTCCCCTTCAGACGGCGTTCAAGGTCAACGCGTACCCGACGGTCATCACGATCGACGCCGGGGGCACGGTCGTCAGCAGCGGCCACACCCTGCCCGCCGAGGTCAAGGCGTCGTGAGGCGGACGTTCCTCGCCGCGGCGTGCGGGCTCGCGGGTCTGGCCCTGCTGGCCGTGCGGCTGCGCGCGACGTATCTGGTGATCCGCGTCAGCGGCAACAGCATGGCCCCGGCCCTGACCCATGGGGATCGGCTCCTGGCCCGGCGCACGGACCTGGCGGCGCTGCGCAAGGGGCAGATCGCCGTCGTCTCGAGCCCGCACCCGACCGGCAGCGAGTTCCTGATCAAACGTGTTGCCGCCCTGCCCGGCGATCCGGTCCCGGAGCGGGTGCGGAGGGTCGTCGCCGACGACGTCGTCCCGGCCGGCAGGTTCGTCCTGATCGGTGACAACACCGAGGTCAGCTTCGACTCCCGCGAGCACGGATTCTTCCACGCCGACGACCTCCGTGCCGTCACCGTCAGGAAGCTGGAGCCGCACCATGGCCGTTGACGGGGTGCGCCTGAGCGCTTCCGCGCGTGAGGCGGCGGCCACCGGCTGGAGCGGCGCTGCCGCTCCCATGATCGGGTACGCGCTCACCCTGCTGGGCACGGCCACGGCGCCGGTCGCGGTGGCCTGGCTGACCAAGCTGGTCATCGACGGCCTCACCGGGGCGGCCTCCCTGTCGGAGCTGCTGGGCCTCGCCGCGGGGCTGGCCGGTACCGGCGTCGCCGCCGCGATCCTGCCACACGCCTCGCGGTACCTCGGCAGCCAGATCGGCCGCGCCATGGCGGCCACCACGACGGATCGGCTCTTCGCGGCCACGGCACGATTTCCCGGGCTCCGGCCTTTCGAGGATCCGCGCTTCCTCGACCGGCTGCGCTTGGCCCAGGAGGGGACGTCCAGGGCAGATGGCATCGTCACCGAGGCGTTCGGCCTGGTCCGCTCCGCTGTCACCGTGATCGGCTTCGTCGGGTCCTTACTGGTGATCAGTCCTGCCATGACGCTGATCGTGCTGTGCGCCGCCGTGCCGGCACTGGTCGCGCAGCTGAAGCTGTCCCGCCGGCGCACGACCTTGATGTGGGAGATCGGCCCCGCGGAACGACGGCAGCTCTTCTACAGCACCCTGCTCAGCACGATCGAGGCGGCCAAGGAGATCAGGCTCTTCAACCTGGGCGGATTCCTGCGCGGCCGCCTCATGGCCGAGCTGTCAACGGCTCAGGCGGGCAAGCGGCGGATGGACCGCAAGGAGCTGTCGGCGGAGGGAGCCCTCGCCCTGCTGTCCGCCGTGGTGGCCGGAGGGGGGCTCGTCTGGGCCATAGCCGCGGCCCGGACCGGCACGCTCACCGTCGGGGACGTGTCGATGTTCACCGTCGCCGTCGTCGCCGTCCAGGGCGGGCTCGACACCCTGGTCAACGGCATCGCGATCACCGATCACAACCTGCGGCTCTTCGGCCACTACGTGGCAGTGCTCAGGGCCGAGCCCGACCTCGTCGTGCCGGCCGACCCCGCGCCGCTGCCGCCGCTGCCGCCGCTGCGCCGGGGGATCGAGCTGCGCGACGTCTGGTTCCGTTACAGCGACGACCATCCCTGGATCCTGCGCGGCGTCGACCTGTTCATCCCGTACGGCGCGGCCGTGGCACTGGTCGGGCTCAACGGCGCGGGCAAGAGCACGCTCGTCAAACTGCTCTGCCGGTTCTACGACCCGAGCCGGGGAGCGATCCTCTGGGACGGAGCCGACCTGCGCGATGTCCGGCCGGAGGCGCTGCGGGAGCGGATCAGCGGCGTCTTCCAGGACCACATGGCCTACGACTTCTCCGCCCGCGACAACATCGGCGTGGGAGACGTCGATGCCCGTGACGACCTGGACCGGATCCGCGCCGCCGCGCGAATGGCCGGCGTGGACGAGCTGCTGGCGGCCCTTCCCCGCGGCTACGACACGCTGCTCACCCGGATGTTCGCCAGCGAGGAGGACCGCGAGGACTCCTCGACCGGCGTCGTGCTCTCCGGCGGCCAGTGGCAGCGAACCGCCCTGGCCAGAGCCTTCCTCCGTGACGGACGGGACCTGATGATCCTCGACGAGCCGAGCTCGGGTCTCGATCCCGAAGCCGAGGCCGACGTGCACGCCCGGATGCGCCACCACCGCGCGGGCCAGACCAGCCTGCTCATCTCCCACCGGCTGAACACGGTGCGGGACGCCGACCTGATCGTCGTCCTGAAGGACGGGGCCGTCGCCGAGCGGGGAAGCCACGACGAACTCATGGCGGTGGACGGCACCTACGCCCGTCTCTTCCGTCTACAAGCCCGCGGATATCACGAGACGGCCCCCAGTGATACCGCGCCCAGTGAACCCGAGGCAAGAAAGGAGGTGAAAACAGAATGCTGGACAAGCTCATCGACCGGTTGATTCCCACGGTCAAGGCTGACGCGGCGTGCACCCCGAGGTGCGTGCAGATCAGCTACGACCCGAACACCGGGTGCTACAAGATGAAGTGCTATTACGCCAACTGCACTTATCGCACGATCACCATGTGCGAGTAGCCCGGCGGAGAGAAGGTGGGAAAGATGAAATCCATCACCGCCTTGGCGGACCGGATCGTCGCCTTGGTCGTACCGGCCGGCGATGCGCAGGCCGCCTGCACCGCACGCTGCATTCTCGACCACACGACCTGCGCCGGCAGCATTTGTTGTGCTTACTTCAAGTGCTGGAGGAGCGACTGCTCGGTCTACCGGAGAAAGCAGTGCGCCTAGGTAAGTGAAGGGCGCTCCCTGGCAGGCTCTGGCCAGGGAGCGCCCCCTTGGAACGCGAGATCGAGGACCATGAGAAACGCGATAGAAAAGCTCAGCGACCGGATTCTGGCGATGGTCGTCCCGCAGCACAGCGCTGCCGCCGTCGAATGCTACTACATCTACAAATGCATCGGCGGAACGAAACTTCGGGCGCACTGCTGTGACGGAAGCTGTGGAAAGTACGTGATTGTGTGCAACACCTGTTGCTAGAGCGGCGCACCTCGGAGTATCTCCTGGTGCTGCCGGCGCAGGGAGTCGGCCGGTTCGATGCCGAGTTCCGTACTGAGGATGTCTCGCATGCGCCGGTAGGCGGCGAGCGCTTCGGCGCGGCGGCCACGCCCGGCCAGAGCCCGCAGCAGCATCTCCCATAGGGATTCACGGAAAGGGTGGGCCTCGACGAGGCGCTCCAGTTCCGGGATGACCCCGGTGTGGAGGCCGAGCCGCAGCTCGGCCTCCACCCAGAGCTCGGACGCGGTCAGGTGCATCGCGTCCAGGCGGCGGCGCTCGCGGCGGACGGTTTCGACGTCGATCTCCGGCGCCAGCGGGCCGTGCCACATGTCCAGCGCCTCCCGCAGCAGCCCGGCCGCCGCCGCCGGACTGCCCGCGGTCAGAGCCTCAGATCCCCGGGTGAAGCGCTGCTCGAACGCCCTGATGTCCACCGCTCGATCCGGGACGACCAGGGTGTAGCCGTTCCCGAGGGTGGTCAGGTCGACACCGTGGGCGGCCAGCGGTGCCAGAGTGCGTCGCAGGCGGTAGACATACGTTTGCAGACTCGCTCTGGCCGTCGCCGGCGGCTCGTCCGGCCAGAGCTCCGTCATCAGCCGATCCACGCTGACCACTCCGCCCGGACGCAGCATGAGAACGGCGAGGATCGCCTGCTGTTTCGCGGCCCGGACGTTGATCGCGCGGCCCCCGCCGTCGACCACCGCCAAGCGTCCCAACAGTTGGAACATCGTGCACCTCCGATCGGCATTGTGCTGATGGCGGGTATGTTCCCGGTATGGCAGGCGCGTGCCGTACCGGGGCTCAGCGGTGGGCCACCATGGTGTGGAGCGCACGTGGCCGGAGCGACCGCGGACCCGACCGGAATTCCGTGGTCCGGTTCGTCAGTCATCCGAGGGTTCACGCGACTGCCGGTAGCGGGGCAGGCTGATGGTCGCTGCCGGGAGTGGCGCTCCTTCTGCTCGTGTCGCTCGATCCGGGCCATCAGGTCCTCGAGGTCGGCCGGGGCGAACTTCCATCCGAAGGGGCGGGTGGTCTCGTTGTGACGACGCTCGAAGGCGATCAGCCGGTCTTCGTCCTGGTCAAGACCGGCGAAGTCGTTGGGTGTGATGACCTTGCGCTGCACGATGGAGAAGAAGATCTCGACCTGGTCGAGCCAGGACACGTGCACGGGGGGCGTGGACCATCACCGCGTCGGGGAACTGGGAGGTGAGCCGGTCCCTCCAGCGGGTGAGGCTTGCCCGGGTGAGCAAGGTGTCAGGATGCTCGCCGCCGAGCGCCCGCTCCACCCTCGGCAGCAGGCCGTCTCGGGTCTGGACGCACCAGAGGGGGCCGGGCGTTGCCCCGTTACGGCAACTGCCCGGCCCCGGAGTGGTCGCTACGCGGCTAGCAACATCTGCGCTCGAGAGTGGTCCGCACCCCGAAGGTGCTGCCCGGCCCCCAGTTGCACGCGTACTTGTCCTTCATCGACTTGCTGCCGCAGGCGGGGTTGTAATAGCACCGCCCCCACCAGTAGCCGCCAATGGGTCGGTTGTAGCACTTGATGACGGCGCCGGCAGAGTCCTCGGGCAGGACCAGGGACAGGGCGCGGTCCGCGAGCCCGGTTATGATCTTCACGCTTTTCTTCCATTTCTTCGTTTACGGTCTCAGAACTCGGTCAGTTGATCTATGCCGTCTCCTTTACTGACAGCCCCGCATATCCAGGGGACAGCCTTCGGCGAGTGATGGCATGAATGTCGGCGAGCGGAAAGTAGCCGTGGTCCCGCGAGTCGTAGCTGCCCTCGCTGTTGTCGCCGAGCAGGACGACATTGCCGACGGGGACACGATCTTCGGCCACCACCGGTGCCACCGAGGGCGGAACAGGATCGCCCGGCAATCCGGCGATCCGCTTGACGAGGAAGGTCGAGCCGACGAATCGAGGTGCGCGGACCACCGCGATCTGACCGCGTCGGAGAGCCGACGCGGTCACGCGCCGGGCAAGCAGCCGATCTCCGTCGGTCAAGGTGGGGGCCATGCTGTCGCCATCGACCCGGATCACGGAATACGTCGCGCGCAGCCGTACGATCAACAAGGCCGACGCGCAGCTCACGAGTAGGAGCACCCACCTCACAGGGCCACCGCCTCTTCCGGCTCGCGGTACCCGGTCGCCTGGAGGTTGAAGAGCCGTGCGTAGGGGCCGCGGGCGGCCATGAGGGCGTCGTGCTTTCCGGCTTCCCGGATGGCGCCGTCCTCCAGAACGACGATGAGGTCGGCGTCGCGCACGGTGTTGAGCCGGTGAGAGATGAGCAGGCTGGTGGCGCCGTGGCGGCGGCGTCGGGTCCGAGCGTGCACGTCGGCCTCGGCCTCAGGGTCCAGCCCGGCGGAGGGCTCGTCGAGGATCACGAGGTCGCGGTGGCCGCGGAACATTGCGCGGGCCAGGGCCGTGCGCTGCCATTGCCCGCCGCTGAGCACGACACCCGTGTCGGGGTCGTCCTTGTCGTCCTCGCTGAAGAACGTCCGCGTGAGCAGGGTGTCGTACCCTCGGGGAAGGGAGGAGAGCGTGTCGTCGATCCCGGCCTCGTGAGCGGCCCCACGGATTCGGGTTTCGTCCTCACGGGCGGGGACGAAGCCGATGGAGACGTTGTCGGCTGCGGACATGTCGTAGGCCATATGGTCCTGGAACACTCCGCTGATACGGTGCCGCAGATCATCGGGGTGCACGTCACGGATGTCGACGCCATCCCAGGTGATGCTTCCGTGCTGCGGGTCGTAGAACCGGCACAGGAGCTTGACGAGGGTGGACTTGCCGGCCCCGTTCAGACCGACGATGGCGACCGACGCGGCGGCCGGGATGAACAGGTTCAGGCCGCGCAGGATCCAAGGGTGATCCTCGCTGTAGCGGAACCACACGTTGGTCAGCTGGATGCCGTGGCTCAGCCGGGGCAGCGGCGCGGGCTCGGCGGGAATGGGCAGGTCGGGTTCGGCCGAGGTCACGGCCACGTAATGGCCGAACATGAGCAGATCCTGGTGGAGAGCGGCGATACCGATGATCAGCCCGTTGAGGGCGGCCTGAACCGCGCCGATGGCGGCGATCAGCAGGGACACGTCGCCAATGCTCAACGCGCCGGAGCCGGCGGAGACGACGGCCCAGATCAGCCCGCCGCCCGCGACCACGGCGCCCGACAGCGTCAGCAGGCCCTCGACGGACAGTTCCCTGATGTCCATCCGGCGGCGTGCGGCGTTGGACGTGCGCAACTCGGTCATCATGCGGCCTCGCAGGAAACGGCCGCTGTTGAACAGCCGGATCTCCTTCGCCGCCGCGATCGTGGTGAGCAGGTCGCCGTAGAACATCTGGCGTCGTTCGGCCGGGCCGATGTCCCACATCATCGCGGCGCGACGATGCGACAGCCGCAACTGCGCCACCAGCGCGGGAACCCCGGTCGCCAGGACGATCCCCGTGAGGAGCGGACTGACCATCAGGAGGGAGCCGACCATTCCGGCCAGCGTGATCACCGCGCTCGCCACCGCCAGGCATCCGGTGACGACCTCCTGTCCCGTCGACAGGCTGTTCTTCGCCAACCGCAGCTGGTCGTGGAAGTCGGGGTCCTCGAACCGTCGCAACCCGGCGAACCGCAGCGTCGCCGAGAACAGCTGTGTGGTGGTCTGGGAGGTGAACAACCTGCCCATCTCGCTGTTCAGGTACTGCATGAGCTGGGGCAGCACCGTCATCAGGATGCCCGCGGCGGCCAGCCCCACCGCGAGGGTGCTCAGCTCGGCCGCCGATACCTGTCCTGCCAGGGAGTCGACCACCAGCTTGGTCAGCCACGCCACCGCGATCGGCGCGATCGCCTCAACGATCATTACCAGGACGTAGACCGCCATCAGTCCCGGGGCCGCGCGCAGGGCGACCCCCGCGGCGGCCTTCGCCGTTCCGATCATGCGCTGACGGTGGCGGGCAACACGGGATTGTTGTCGGTGACCCTGCCGTCCGCACCGATTTCGAAGACGGTCGGATAGCCGGCGACCTGGAAGGCGTTCTGAATGGCGGCATGAGGTGCCTCGACCACGACACGTGCCACCTCAGCGAGGCGTTCCACGTCGGCGACGGCCTCCTCGGCGCTGTCGGTGACGACGACGGCGAGCACGGCAGCCGGGGTTCGGCGGGCATGGTCGATGAAGCGCGGCATCAGTTCCCTGCAGGGCTGGCAGGACGGGGAGAAGAAGCCGATCAGGGAGGGCCCTTCGATCAGCTCATCGGAGATCGGCTCGCCATCGGTGGTGGTGGCGGCGAACTGCGGGATCTTCTCCCCGATGGCGAGCCCTTCCTCCATGTGCGGCAAGGATGCCGCTGACGCGGCCTGCTTGCGCATCCGGCGGATCACTCCGACCGTCAGCAGGAGATTCAGCAGGCACAGCACGCCGACCAGGGCGACGGCAACGATCAGATACGGCATCACGCACTCCCCGAGACTTCCATGAACAAATCGGCGATATCGTCGAAGACGATCAAGAGGATGGCGCCCGCCAACCCAACCGGCACTGCCAGGGCGAGGCCGACCACGGTTACCGGGCCGCCGGGAAACATCAGCGCCACCGAACCCAGCGCGACAACGAGCAGCAGAAGCCCGTTGCGGACCAGATGCACCGGGCCGAGCGGGGTCGCGGACGCGCCGAAGCACTGGCATGGCTCGCGCTGTCCCCAGCGAAGAGAAACAGCGATCCACGTGGAGAACGCGATCAACAGCATCCCGCCGGCGGCCAGCCCCGCGTGTGGAAGCACGATCAAGGTGGCCACAGCGACAAGTTCCATGGCCACCGTCGCCATGGCAGCCGGGAAGCGGGCCGGGCCGGGCAGCAATCGCAGGGTGGCGGCGAAAGACTGCAGTGCGGCACGGCTGCGCAGTTTCGAGTACGCGGAGACAACGAAGACCGTGGCGAGCAGGACCTGACTCGCCACCAGCACGTGAACCATGACCCCAGATGCTCTTCCGGCCCATTAGCCCGGCGCTAGCGCGCCGGTAGCGCGGTCGGCGGCATGGGCTGGCTGGGCTGCGTCCATGGGAGTGGTGTAAGAGTTTGGCCTGGTGACAGGCGCGGCGTCGTGAAATGAAGACGGCCATCGCGTGATCCTTCGAGTGTTTGACCTGGACCGAAGGAGTAAGCGATGGCCGTGGACAACAGTGTGACGCCTGAGCAGTGGCTGGCGCGGCAGATCGAGACAAGCAACCCCGACGTGTTGCGGTCCATGGTGAAGACCATGGCCGAGGCGTTGATGTCGGCCGAGGCCGACACCCTGTGCGGGGCCGACTACGGCCGGCGCAGCAGCGAGCGGACCAACAGCCGCAACGGCTACCGCGCCCGGGAGTGGGACACCCGCGCCGGCACGATCGAGCTGGCCATCCCCAAGCTGCGTCAGGGCTCCTACTTCCCGGACTGGCTGCTGGAACGCCGCCGCCGGGCCGAGCAAGCACTGATCAGCGTCGTGGCCACCTCCTATCTGCTCGGCGTCTCGACCCGGCGCGTCGACAAGCTCATCGAGCAACTCGGCATCAAGAACATCTCCAAAAGCCAGGTCTCACAGATGGCCAAGACCCTGGATGAGCAGGTCGAAGCCTTCCGCACCCGCACGCTCGATGCCGGCCCCTACACGTTCGTGTGGCTGGACGCCCTCACCCAGAAGGTGCGCGAGGCCGGGCGGATCACCAACGTCCACGTGCTGGTCGCCACCGCTGTCAACGCCGACGGCCGCCGCGAGATCCTCGGCCTGGACGTGACGAGCACCGAAGACGGCGCCGGATGGCTGGCCTTCCTGCGCGGCCTGACAGCGCGCGGCCTGTCCCGGCGTCCAACTGGTCATCTCCGATGCCCACACCGGCCTGGTGGCCGCCATCGGCGCCACCCTGCCCGGCGCGTCCTGGCAGCGCTGCCGCACCCACTACCTGCGCAACCTGCTCACCGTCGTCCCCAAAAGCGCGCAGCCGTTCGTCGCCACGCTGGTGCGCACCATCTTCGACCAGCCCGACGCCGCCTCCGTGCGCGCCCAGCACGCCTGGGTCGTCCAAACGCTCGAGGCCAAGCATCCCGCCGCAGCCGAACACCTGGACGCCGCCCGCGACGACCTGATCGCCTTCGCCGCCTTCCCGCGAGAGATCTGGACGCAGATCTGGTCCAACAACCCGCAGGAACGGCTGAACAAGGAGATCCGCCGCCGCACCGACGTGGTTGGCATCTTCCCCGACCGTCCCGCCATCATCCGCCTCGTCGGCGCGGTGCTGGCCGAGCAGACCGACGAGTGGGTCGAAGGACGCCGCTACATGGGCCTGGAAGCACTGGCCAAGGCACGCCTGCGTGTTCTTCCCGGCGACACACCCACGCAGAACCCACTCCCACAGACACTTACCGCTTAACCTGCAGAAACAGGATCACGCGAAGATCGACTCATACACCACGTCTGTGGACGTGACCCGGCGGAACCGCTATCACTATTAGGCACCCGCCTCATCGGCGGCCAGGCCCCGTTCCCCGCCCTCTCTCCCTGTCACGGCATGTGCGAACCGCGAACGCATCTCCCGTCTTGAGCGCTGGGAAGTCCAGCCGGCCGGGCGAAATACAGAGAAGCCCCAGCTGGAACTGGGGCCTAGGGCTTCTCTTCTTAACCTATTCAGCTAGTGGCGGCAGTGATCAGTGTGCCTTGCCCCTGTCATTTGATGATGACATCCTGGACAAAGATGCGTGGGTTGAACGTTTCCTCGCCCCACTTGTTGATCTGTATGCTCTTGAAATTATGGTTCTGGTTGGGGTATTCCCCGTAAATGATGGTGATGTTGTTGTTCCCGGCATTGATCTTGTAGACGTCTGCGATGTACACGTCTGCCGAGCCTGCGTTGGCGAAGCAGTGCCGCTTTTCGTTGTGGATCTCCGTGAACCCGGCCCCGTCTCTACAGACGACATTGTCGATGGCCAGTGCCGGTGTCGCCGTGAGGCCCGTGAATCCGAGGGCGAATGCTGCTGCCGCGAGAGTTGCTGATCGTTTACGCATGGAAAACTCCAGTCGTAGACCATTGGACGCATGTGCGATGGCTGAGAAGATATCAGCTGGCACTCGAACGATGCGTTGCCGACTCTCCAATATTGCATCACTCGCCCTGCTTTCTTATAGAAATAAAAGCGCCAGGCATCGCCACATTTGTGCCAATCTGCGTTCCACTGAAGGGTTACCTCCCCAACGCGTGCTTCAACGCTCCCGCCTCATCGGCGAACAGGTCCCGCTCCTCCACCGCTCACGTGATTGCCGCACGCCCGCACACGAAATATCCCACCCGCACACGAAATACCCCACCCGCGCATCCCAGCGCAGTGACCGCTCACCACATCGCAGCAGCGCCCGGCCCCGGGTCACGTCCATGGACGACGTGGTGTATGAGTCGATCTTCGCGTGGGGGACTGTACGGTCTTCGGCCCTGGGCACGAATGAGGTGGTGACAGTGCGTGCTTGGGAGAGCAGGATCCGTCGTCGCAGCAGGGCGAAGCTGGCGCCCCCGTACATCTGGCGTTTCAGCAGCTTGACCTTGGTGTTGGCACCTTCCATGGGGCCGTTGCTGTAGGGCAGGGTCAGCCCGGCGATGACGGCCTGTTTGTCCTTCTCCAGACCAGGGGCAAAGCTGCGCAGGGCGGGTAGGTCATCGGCGCGCACTGCGCTGATCCACTCGTCGAGGTCGTGACCGCGACGCCGGGTGAGGATGGCGGCGAACTCCCGCACCCGCGAGGCCAGGGCTGTCAGGTGCGGGCAGGCGGGAATCAGCTCCTCCAGGTGCCGACGGTGGTGAGCAGGCAGATCGTCGGGGCGGCTCATGAGCCAGGAGACCGGCCGGCGTGGTGAGGGCGGAGTCCGATCGGGGTCGGCTCGACTTTGGCTACATCGAAGGGTTCTCCAACCCGCGCCGCCGCCACTCCGCCAACGGCTACTTCAGCCCCGCCGAATACGAGCGCCGACACGCGCTCAGGAACGCCCAAGATCTCGACTGTGCTGCCGCGTAGTCGCAAGCCCTGATGTGTCTACTGAACCGGGGCAACTTCAGCCCAGCCACGAACCGGATGCTCCGACTGGTCCGGGAAGGAGGCGACTGGCGGACGCGTTCGGCCGAACTGTTCGATGGCAAGGGCTCCTGGGGCAACGGCGCCGCGATGCGCGTAGCTCCGCTCGGCGCCTGGTTCGCCGACGACCTAACACACGTCGTCCAGGAGGCGACCCTGTCGGCACAGGTGACCCACACCCACCCAGCCGAGGCGCGCCGGCCAGGCGATCAAGAAGCAGGTACGCAACGTCGGCGCCCCCTCTTCGAGTGCACCAGCCGAGCCGTACGGCTCACACCGGTTGGCGAACACCTTCGCCAGGACCTCCGGCCGGTCTACGAAGGGCTTCCCATCAGCATGGATCGGGCCCGATCAGCCGCTCAGGGGAAGACCGACGTGCTGCGCATCGGCATGGTCGGCAACATCACGACAGTTGACGAGGGCTGTGGACGGTCTCAGCCGGGCAGCGGTCCCAGGTCGCGGACGACGCGGGCGAAGGCGCGGATCATGTCGTTCTCCGCGGCGCTGAGCCACACCGGCCCGTACGGCAGCGCGTCCATGTCCTTGACGGGCAGGTAGGCGATGTCGGGGCGGGGGAAGTACCGGGTCATGTGGACCGGGAAGAGGGTGACGGTCTCTCCCAGGACCGTTTGTATGAAGATGTCCTCGAGGTTGCAAAAGGTGGCGGTGCGGTCGATCGACCGGCCCTTGGGGGTGAGCTCCGGGACGTAGTGGTCTGTCCAGTAGCCGGGCGCAGGATCGATGGCCACGTGCTGGAAGTCGCTGACCGCCTCCAGGGAGACCGAGGACCATCGGGTGAGCGCATGGTCGTCAGCCACGGCCAGCGCCCTCGGCTCGGCGAACAGCAGCGGACCCACGGTGAGGTCGGGCTCCTCGATGGGCAGCCAGGTGACCAGGATGTCGGCCTCTCCGTTTCGGAGCTGGGCGAACGGGTCCTGGAAGACCGACATCCGCAGGCGCAGCTCCCACTGCGGGTGCCGGGCGCGGAAGGTCTCCCAGTAGCGGCGCAGCTCCTGGACGTTGAGGGGGAACAGGCTCACCCGGAGCGTGCCGGTCTTGCCGCGTGCGGCCAGCCGAGCCCGTTCCAAGGTCTGCGTCAGGCCCTGGTGCAGCTGGCGCAGGTCATCGCGGAGCTGCTCACCCAGCCGCGTGAGCCGGACGCTGTGGCTGTTCCTCGCGAAAAGCTCGGCACCGATGGCGCGTTCCTGCTTCTTGATCGCCTGGCTGACCCGGGCCACAGAGACGTGCAGTCGCTCGGCGGCACGGCCGAAGTGCAGTTCCTCAGCCAAGGTCAGGAAGATCTCGATGTCCCGTAGCTCCACAATTCCCATTTCGCCTATCTGTGCCACATGTGGGTGGAAGTCTGGCATATCGGGCCAAGGGGGGCGCAGGCGAGTAAACGGACCTCTCTTGCGGTCGCCCCTCATCTGCGTAGAGTTCTCATCGCCCGTTGCAGGAATACCGAAACGCGGCTTGACCTGGCCGGACGATTGATCGGCACCCGCACGGTCGGCGGCTCATCGGTGGGCGCTCGAAGATCTCTGACCGGCGTGCGGCACGTGCGCCGCGGCGGTCTCTTTCGGTGCCGTCGGCAGGGCGTGCAGCCTGCTGACCGGGGAGACGATGAGTCCGATCACGACGCTGGCGGAGCCGATCGCGGCCGCGGTCAGTGCGCCCTTGGCTCCGAGTTGGCCGGCGAGGAGGCCTGCGGACAGGCCGCCGAGGGCGCCGCCGCCGAACAGCAGCGTGCGGAACACCGCGGTCATCCGCCCCATCATCGACTGCGGAGTGCTGGTCTGGCGCAGGCTGACGATGATGACCCCGGCGACGCCCAGGCCCAGGGAGGTCGTGAAGAAGGACAGGACGAACATGCCGATCATCACCGGCTGGGGTCCGGCGGCCGTGACGATCAGTGTCGGGCCCAGGAGCAGCGCCGACTGGGCCACCAGGTAGACGCGTCCGAGCGGGAACCGTTTGATGACCCGTCTGGAGATCACCGCGCCGATCAGGCCGCCCACGGAGGCCGTCGCGAAAATGCCGCCGAGGGTTGCCGAGGGGAGGTGGAGATCTTGCGTGCCGTACAGCAGGAACATGGTCCATACGGTGACCATGGAGAAGTTGCAGCAGAACCCGATCAGTGCCAGTGCCCGGAGAATTCTGTCCCGCAGCACCCAGCGAAGCCCGTCGCGCAGCTCCGTCAGGGCATGCCGCTTCGCGGCGGGTTGAGGGCGTGGCTCGGGCGTGCGGATTAGCAGCAACGAGGTCACGGACACCGCATAGGAGACGGCGTCTACGATAAGCGCCACCGGCGCGGTCAACGCCGCCACCATCACACCGGCGGCCCCCGGGCCGGCCACCTCCGCGGCGGAGGTGCTGATGCCCATCTTGGCGCTGGCTTCGACGTAGTGAGCTGGGCTCTTCACCACGGTGGGCACGTAGGACATCCAGCTCAGGTCGAACAGGACCGACGCAACGCCGACGACGCACGCGATGATCAGCAGCGTGACCAGATTCAGCGCGTCCCACCAGTACAGGGCCGGAATGAGAGCGAGCAGAGACATCCTGATGAGGTTGGCGGCGAGCATGACGGGTTTGCGCCGGACCCGGTCGGTCCATACTCCGATCAGCAGTGCGAGCCCGAGATAGGGAGCGAGCTGCAGGAACCGCAGCACCCCGACCTGCTCGTCGGTGGCGTTGAAGGCGTGGATGGCGGTCAGGGGCAGCGCCAGGTGGGTCACCTGGGCTCCGAGCAGTGACATGCTCTCGCCGAACCAGAACTTGAGGAAGTCGCCGTTACGCCACAGGCTCTTCTCCGGCAGTACGGTCGGCGTGTCCGATGGGGGTGTGCGGCTGGCCGCGACCTCGAGAAGCGGTTCTGGGCTGCTCTCGGAAGCGCTATTCTCATCTCTCACAAATCAGAGTAGCAGTGCTGAACTGCTTCTCGCCTTTCGTCGACTACCCGATAGCCCTCAGGGGCGACCGAAGAGGTCCGGTTACTCGCCTGTGTCCCTCTTGGCCCGATATGCCAGACCTCCCCCCACATGTGGCACAGATGGGCGAAATGGGAATTATGGAGCTACGGGACATCGAGATCTTCCTGACCTTGGCTGAGGAGCTGCAGTCCAGCCGTATCGCCGCCCGTGTCACCCAGGCGATCCAGAAGCAACCGTCCATGGCCCTCGTCAACTGTCGTGATGTTGCCGACCATGCCGATGCGCAGCACGTCGGTCTTCCCCTGAGCGGCTGATCGGGCCCGATCCATGCTGATGGGAAGCCCTTCGTAGACCGGCCGGAGGTCCTGGCGAAGGTGTTCGCCGACCGGTGTGAGCCGTACGGCTCGGCTGGTGCACTCGAAGAGGGGGCGCCGACGTTGCGTACCTGCTTCTTGATCGCCTGGCCGGCGCGCCACGGACACATGCAGCCGCTCCGCCGTACGGCCGACATGCAGCTCCTCGGCCGGCGTCAGGAAGATCTCGATGTCGCGGATCTCCCGCGTGTCCTGCCCGGCGTGAAGTCCGCGGTTAACGCGGCGTTGCACGATCCGGCATTGCCCCGGCTAGGCCATACCGGCAACCTTGATCTAGGACGAAACACCACATAGAAGGGAAATCATGGATAGCGGCCGCATACGAGCAGAAACATGAACATCGTCGCCTCAACAGTCGTCTTCACCGTCGATGATCTGGCAGGCTCCCGCCACTTCTTCACCACCCATCTGGGCTTCCGCGAGGTGCTCGACACCCCGGATTTCACCTGGCTGAGCCGCGACGATGCAGCCGCCGACATCCTGCTGCACCAGCGCGACCTCGAACTACCGCAAGAGCGGATCGCTCAGCCGGTGGTGACGTTCGCGGTCACCGATCTGGCCAAGGAATACACGCGCCTGGGCGCCGAGGACGCACCCATCACCAGGCGGCTGGAGCGCAACCCGTGGGGTGAGCGGCTGATGCGCATGACCGACCCCAACGGCATCGTCGTCGAGCTGACCGAATGGATCGCACCCAGCGGCGCCTGATCCACCCCCTTTGGGATGGCGCTAGGACGCCGCCGCCCACGGTCGATCACTCTCTGTATATGAATAGAGGCTAAAAGTATGCAACCGCATCCTCGTCGATGGCTGATCCTGATCGTGCTCTGTCTGAGCACCCTGGTGGTGGTCATCGACAACATGGCACTCACCGTCGCCGTACCCGCCCTGGCCGCCGATCTGGGCGCCAGCTCGCAGGACATCCAGTGGATCCTGGAGTCCTACATGCTGGTCTTCGCCGGCCTGCTGCTCACCGCCGGATCGCTGTCCGACCGGTACGGCCGGCGCAAGCTCATGGTCATCGGCCTGACGCTGTTCGGCGCCGCCTCCGCGGCCGCCACCCTCGCCACCGACCCCGGCCAGCTGATCGCCGCCCGCGTCGCGATGGGCGTCGGGGGCGCGATGATCATGCCCAACACCCTGTCGATCCTGATGGTCGTCTTCCCCGACGAGGCCGAACGGCGCAAGGCCATGGCCGCCGGGGCCGCCTTCGCCGTGCTCGGCCTGGTCGGCGGCCCCGTCGCCGGCGGCGCCCTGATCTCCTCCCTCGGCTGGGAAGCGGTCTTCTGGATCAACGTCCCGATCGCGCTCCTGGCCATCCTGGCCGCCTTGACCCTGATGCCCGAATCCAAGGGCTCGGCGACCAAGCCCGACCCCGTCGGCGCCGTCCTGTCCATGATCGGCATGTCCGCCCTTGTGTGGACGATCAACGAACTCGCGCACGGTATCGCCTGGACCCCGCTGGCCGTCGCCGTCATCGCCCTCGGCGCCTTCGTCGGCTGGGAGCTGCGCACCGAGCACCCGATGGTGCCGCTCCAGCTCTTCCGCGACCGCGACTTCGCCGGCGGCAGCCTGTCGCTCACCCTCGTCCAGATCGGCAGCGGCGGCATGCTGCTGGTGCTGACCCAGTACATGCAGTTCGTCCTCGGCTACACCCCCACCCAGGCCGGGCTCGCCTTCATCCCCATGTTCATCGCCTCGATCGTCTTCAACGGCATCGGCGCCGGCCTGGGCAGCAAGCTCGGCAACCGCGCCACCGCAGTCCTCGGCATGATCGTGATGGCCGCCGGCTTCGCCCTGCTCGGCTTCTCCTCCCCCGACAGCTTCACGATGCTGGCCATCGCCCAGGTCGTGGCGGGCGCTGGCAGCGGCCTGGCCGGGCCCACGGCGATCGCCGCGCTGATGAGCGCTGTTCCGACCGAGCAGGCCGGTGTCGGTTCGGCTTTGAACGACACCATCCAGCAGGCCGGCGCCGCCCTCGGCGTGGCCATCCTGGGCAGCCTGGCCACCAGCAGCTACACCTCGGCCATGCCGGCCACCGCACCGGATGAGGCCCGCCGCTCCGTAGCCGCCGCCGTGGCCGACCCGTCTCTGGCCGCAGCCGCACGCCAGGCCTACGACGCCGCCATGTCCACCGCCTTCCTCGGCGCTGCGGCCGGGGTGCTCGGCGCCGCCGTACTGGCTCTGCTCCTGTTGCGCGGCCGCAAGATCGGCGCCCACGCCGCCTCCTTGATCCAGCAGCAGACCCCGGTCAGTGTCACTCACTGAAGCCGCTCACTGGAGCAGATCGCCGGAGTAGACCTGGTGCCGATGCGCGGCCGAGCAGACCAGGTCGCCACAGACGTGGCTGAGGAGCTGGCTCATGTTCCAGCCGCAGCATCCACTCCTGCCGCTCATCCCGCCCGCCACTGAACCCTCACGGACGTCCTCGACCTAGCTGACCGGCCCTCGCGCCCGCGGTCGACCATGCGGTGTCGTGTCAGCGGCCGCGTCAGGACGGCAACCGCCCCATATCAGAGCGGTCGGCGATCGTGGATGCCATGAACGGTTCAGCGATTGCGGCCTCAAGGCTGGGTGAGATCCATTCGGGCGACCCGACCTGAGCAACCCAGATACCTCGGTCACCAAGAGGACCACAGTCCACCATCCGTCCGTTCAATTTGAATTTCGTAACAGATGTATAGGAGCTCACCATCATGTCCATCACCCTTACCGACCAGGACAAGCTCACCCTCCGCCTCGCCGCGTGGGGCGCCGTCTCGCTGATGTCCGCCGCCGGCATCGCCGAGTCGGCCCACAAGGTCGCCACCCACGGCTCCATCGCGTTGACCTCCGCCACCGGCCCGGTCGGGCATGTGCTCAGCAAGGCGCCCAAGGGCGTGAAGTACGGCAAGACCGTCGCCGAACTCGCCGACCAGGTGCTGCCCGCCCTGACCGCGAGCGTGAGCCTGCTCAAGCAGCAGGACCCGGCCGAGGCCGACAACTTCCGCGGCACCGTCACCGTCGCCATCGAAGCCGCCGCCCGCACCCACCAGGGCCAGCCCAGCCCCACCATGGCCGAGATGATCCGCAAGATCACCGAGGCCCTGGACGCCGCTTGACCGCAAACCCCTTTGCCCCCTGAGCGTGACACTAGAGAAGAGGAAGCATGACAACCCAACCCCCATCCGCGATCAAGGTCCTGCGGCGCGTGGCTGTGCCGACGCTGGCAGCCGCGCTGCTGACCGGAGCAGGCGCCCCCGCGGCATCGGCTGCCGGGCCGGATCGTCCGGAGTTGCAGAAGGCCATGCAGGCGTTCGTCGATGCCGGTTTCTCCGGGATGCAGCTGCGGGTGCACGATGAGCAGGGCGACTGGGCCGGCAGCGCCGGGGTGCGCAAGCTGGGCCAGAGCGCCAAGCCGCCGACGAACGGGCGGTTCTGGACGGGCAGCGTCATCAAGCCCTTCACCGCGACGCTGGTGTTGCAGCTGGTGGCCGAGGGCAAGATCGGGCTGGACGTTCCAGTGGCCGACTACCTGCCCGAGTTCGGGCTGGACCGGCGCATCACGGTGCGGATGCTGCTGCAGCACACCAGCGGGCTGTTCAACTACACCGGCGATTCCGACCCTGACGGGAAGTGGGTGCCGGGCATCACCGCCAACGGCGACGCCTGGCTGGCCGACCGCTTCCGCAGCTACCAACCCGAGGAACTGATCCGGCTGGCGCTGTCCAAGACGCCGCGGTTCGAGCCGGGCACGGACCAGAAGTACACCAACACCAACTACACACTGGCCCTGCTGCTGATCGAGAAGGTCAGCGGCCGCTCCTACGCCGAGGAGATGAAGCGGCGGATCCTGCGGCCGCTCGGGATGACGGCCACCGTGGTGCCGGGCGACCGGACGCAACTCCCCGGGCCGCACGCCCACGGCTACTACCGCATCAAGGACGCCGCCGGTAAGTGGAAGACGGTCGACATCTCCCGCCAGAACCTGTCCCTGCTGGCCGGCGCCGGAGACCTGATCTCCACCACGCAGGATCTCCACACGTTCATCTCCGCGCTGAACAGCGGCAAGCTCCTGCCGGCCCCGCTGCTGACCGAGATGCGCAAGCCGCACCCGAAGATGGGCTACGGCCTCGGACTGTTCGTGCAGGACCTGGGCCCGAACTGCGGCACCGTCTACCAGCACAACGGCAGCCCCCCGCACGGCTACGGCACGCTGATGTACAGCTCGCCCGACGGCAAGACGACCCTGACCGCCTCAGTGACCTGGGTCGACGAGGCGACCAGAGGCCCGGCCAAGGACTTCCAGAAGCTCACGGACACGCTCGTCAAGCAGGCGTTCTGCGACGGGTAGGCCGGTTCGGCTGACCAGGCCGAGCCGGCTCAGTAGACGGGTCCGGGCACCCCGGACCGTACGCCTTGAGGGTGGACTCCTTCCGGTTGTGCGTCAGGTAGCGCGCGAACCGGGCCACGCCGAGCTCGCTGAGCTCGGCGTGGCCGGTCCACAGGCGCGGACGCCGGGCCGAGAAGGTTGAGGAACGTCCCGATAGGCAATCAAGCGGAGACGGTGTAAGCCGCAGGACGGCGAGCAATCCGATCAAGTTCGGGGCGGACGGTGGCGCGGGTGGAGATCTTCTCGGTGAAGATGCGGGTGATGCCTGCGGCCTTGAGCGCGTCGGTCCGGGTGTCGAGTGACTGGCGCACGGTGGAGGCGCGGGCACCGGCGGCCGTAAGCAGGCCCGGTCGGTCGATCTCAAGCGCAACATCCTCACGGTGCTCAGCGCCAACGCCACGAATTTGGCGTTGTCCAGGATGTGGAGGCCTGCCGCATCCCGTATGACGTGCCGCGCTGGACGCAGGAGTGGTGCGTGCCGGAGGAGACGCTGCGCGAGGCCAACACCTGCATCGTCAACCACGACCACGGGCTGGATCTGTCGAAGGTGTTCGGCGGCGGCACCATGTCAAGCTCGGACGGGCAGCGTTTCCCGGAGTTGACCCGGTTTGGTGGACACCTGATCTCTGGGGAACCCTGGTTCCCGGAAGAAGGAGTCTGCTGTGCCGAACAACTATCCGCCGGAGTTTCGTCGGCAGATGGTGGAGCTGGTGCGCGCGGGACGGACGCCGGAGGAACCGGCCAAGGAGTTCCGGCCCTCCGCGCAGTCGATCCGTATGGTGTGGACGCCGGAGCAGACCCGGCTGTTTCTGGAGGAGGCCAGGAGGCATCGGCTGTTCGCCTTGTATCGGCTGATCACGCTTCGAGGGCTACGACGCGGGGAGGCGTGCGGGCTGCGTTGGAAGGACGTCGATCTCGACGAGGGATCCGCGCGTATCGCCTGGCAGTTGGTGCAGTTGGCGGGGCAGATTCACGAGGGCAGGCCCAAGACCGATGCCTCGATGCGCACCATCGCGCTGCCGACACCTACACGTCGGTTTTCCCGCAGGTGGCGATGGCGGCGGCGGAGAAGACCGCGGCGTTGTTGCTAGGCGATGGCGAGGAGGGCCGCGGCGTTCTGCGGCAGCTTCGCGTGTAGCGAGAGGGAGAGGCTCGGCCGGGGAGATGACGGCTTCGCTCCGCTGGAATCGCGGCGGAACGGGGCCGTTCGTCATGTGGCAGGGGTGATGAGCGCGGTGATGAACTGCATGGTGATCATGGTGTGTACAGGGTTGGTACGGACGAGCACGGTAGGAGCACGGATGGGCCAGAACAATGTTCTGCAAGAATGTCGTGGCATGCGTTTTCGCAGGTCAAGACCATGATCAAAGCGCGCCCTGCAGGATTCGAACCTGCGACCGTCGGATTAGAAGTCCGGTGCTCTATCCAGCTGAGCTAAGGGCGCTCCCGCCTTATTGTGCATGATCCGGCGACGTGTCACGCACACGTTTTCACCGGGACAGCGTGCCACGCGCGCGGAGCCGGTCGGTGTACGGGGGGTTACGGTCGGCGGAAACGCCAGGCGAGGGCCGTACATATGGGGCTAAGGTGTCTTGGCATGGTCGCGACGCTCCTCCATGAGATCCCTCTTCAGGGCGGGGACGTGACAGACGGGGTGGTGCGTGTCGGTGACACCGTGCGCAGGCCCGTCGGCCCGTTCACCCCTGCCGTGCACGCCCTGCTCCGCCATCTCGAAGCCGCTGGTTTCGAGGGGGCGCCGCGTGTGGTGGGTGTGGACGAGCTGGGGCGGGAGATTCTCACGTACCTGCCGGGGACGACGGGGTTGCGGGCGGCGGTCGTCACGGACGACGCGCTGGCGGGCGTGGCGGGGCTGCTGCGGGACTTCCACGGCGCGACCGCCGGGTTCCCGCTGGCGCGGGGCGGGTGGCAGGCCGGGTCGAACGACGACGCGCCGCCGGAGGTCGTCGGGCACTGCGACGTGACGCCGGACAACGTGGTGTTCCGGGACGGCCGGGCCGCCGCGCTGATCGACTTCGACCTGGCGCGGCCGACGACGCGGCTGTTCGACGTGGTCACCGCGCTGCGCCACTGGGCGCCCATCGCCGACCCGGTCGACCGTCATCCGCTGTTGCGCGGGCTGGACGTGGGCGCGCGGCTGCGGTTGTTCTGCGACGCGTACGGCGTGCCGCCCCGCGACCGGCGGCGGCTGCTGGAGCTGGCCCGGCTGCGCTTCCACCGTTCGTACGACGTGATGCGCACCCGGGCGGCGACCGGCGGCGGCTGGGCCAGGATGTGGGCGCAGGGCGCCGGGCAGCGCATCCGCCGGGCCGCCGCGTGGCTGGACACGCACGAGGAGGAGCTCCGTGTCCATCTGGTCTGAGCGGGCCCGCTCGCGGGCCGCGGGCGTCGCGGCCGGGGTGCTGCTCGACGCGCTCATCGCCGATCCCCGCGCCGGGCATCCCGTCGCGTTGTTCGGCCGGGCGGCCGCCGGGGTCGAGCGGCGCCTGTACGGTGACGCGCGCCCGAACGGCGTGCTCCACGTGCTCGTGTGCGTGGGCGGCGCCACCGGGATAGGCCTGGCGGCCGAGCGCGTACGGCATCCCGTGGCGCACGCCGCGCTGACCGCCGCGGCCACCTGGGCGGTGCTGGGCGGCACCACCCTCGCCCGGGAGGGCGCGTACCTGGCCGGAGCGCTGGAGGGCGGCGACCTGGCCCGGGCCCGGGCCAGGCTGCCTCACCTGTGCGGGCGTGACCCGTCGGCGCTGGAGGCGCCCGAGCTGGCCCGCGCCACCGTGGAGTCGCTGGCCGAGAACACCTCCGACGCCGTCGTGGCGCCGCTCTTCTGGGGGGCGCTGGCCGGTGTCCCGGGCCTGCTGGCCTACCGGGCGATCAACACGCTGGACGCGATGGTGGGGCACCGTTCGCCCCGGTACGAGAGATTCGGCTGGGCGGCGGCGCGGCTGGACGACGTGGCGAACTTCGTCCCGGCCCAGATCACGGGCCTGCTGACCGTGGCCGCCGCCCCCGACCGGCGCCGGGCGCTGGCCGTGCTCGCCAGGGACGGCCACCGGCACCCCAGCCCGAACGCGGGCCGGTGCGAGGCGGCGTTCGCCGGAGCGCTGGACGTCACGCTGGGCGGCGTGAACGTCTACGCGGGCCGCACCGAGCACCGTCCCGAGATGGGCGACGGCCGCAAGCCGGAGGTGCGGGACATCCGTCGGGCGGTGCGGCTCACCCGGGTGGTGAGCCTGGCCGCGGCCGGCCTCGCGGTGGCCGCCGCCTGGTCTCTCGGCAGGCGCCGGTAGGCGGGGTCGTCCGGGCGGCACGGGACGCAGGCCGCCGGGAAGGGTCAGGAAGCGGTGGGGGAGCGGGAGTGAACGACGTCATGCCGCCGGGCCGGAGCGCTCCACTCCCACGGTGATCTCGTTGCCGAGCTTGTGGCCGCCCAGCAGGTCGAGGGAGTCGCCGCTCCAGAACCTGCCCGGGTCGTACCAGTTGGGCCGGCGACCGGCGGGCAGCAGGCCCATCTCCTCGTAGGTGAGGGCGACGACCTCGGCGCAGTAGGCGCTCTCCAGGGCGCGCTCCTCCGCCTGGCGACGCGCCAGGGGAAGCCGCAGCGGAAGCCGCAGCGGGAGACGCACCTTGGGGACGCGGCCGCGCGCCCAGCGGGCGGCCAGGCGGGCCGTGCTGGGGAACGGGGTGCCGTCCAGCCGGGCGACCGTGCGCAGCGCGGCGTCCTCCATCTCGGGCGTGGCCTGGGGTTCGAGCTGGCGCAGCCAGCCGCGCTGGCCGTAGCGGTTGGCCCACACCGTCACCGCGTCGCGCAGGTCGTGCAGTTGCACGCCGCGCCGGTGGGTGCCCGACCACAGGTCGAGCAGCGACTTGCCGAGCTCTGCGTGCCACATCATCGGCGGCAGGTCCTCGACGACGATGGCCATGCCCACGTGGTTGACCGGGCTGTTGGTCATCGTCTGGATCGCGCGGTCGGGCACGGAGCGGCCCCGGAACACCCACAGGTCTCCGGTCCGGGTCAGCTCGACGGCCTCATCGAGAGTCAGCACGCTCGCTAGCCTAGGCACATGCGTTGGTGGAAGATACTCGGGCTGGCCGGGGTGGCGGGGGTCGCGGCGACGGGCGTGGCGATCGCGCGGGCGGAGCGGCGCCGTCGCGCCTACACCCCCGAGGAGATCAGGGTACGGCTGCGCGAGCGCCTGGAGGAGCGTCAGCCCGAGGGCCGCAACCCGTAGACGAAGACCACGTCCGGATAGGCCGGGTTGTCGTCGTAGCCCTGGACCCCGCCGAGGTAGGCCCGCTGGTAGTTGACCACCCAGGGCAGCGCCGCGGCGGCGTGCCGGTCGAGCACGCGGTCGGTGGCCTCGGCGAAGGCGCGCTCGGCGGCGGTCCGGTCGCTGACGGTGAGCTGGGGCAGCGTGTCGATGAGCGTGTCGGTGGCCGGGTCCTTGAGGTAGGTCAGGTTGAAGACGGTCGGGTTCTGGCTGCGGAAGACGTTGCCGAACCACGAGTAGCCGTCGGCGTAGTCGGGCCACCAGTACATGACGAAGACGTCCTGGCCGCGCTTCTTGCCGCGGTCCCACTGGGCGGTCCACGGCATGGCCTGGATCTCCAGTGTGACGTTGAGCGGCTTGAGCGCAATGGCCAGCCGGTTGACGAGCAGCCGCTGGTCGGTGTCGCCCTCGGCGTAGGTGACGCTCAGCCGCAGCGGCCTGCCGCCGGGGCCGTACCCCGCGCGCCGGAGCAGCCGCTCGGCGCCCGCGAGGTCCTGCCTCGGCACCCGGTCGGGGACGTGCCCGATCAGGCCCTCGGGCACGATGCCGCTGGCGGGTGAGACGGCGCCCCTGAGCATCTTGACGATGCCGCGGTAGTCGACGGCCTTCTGCACCGCGCGCCGTACCCGCACGTCGGCCATCGGCCCGCTCGCGGTGTTGAACAGCAGCATCGCGGTCTGGAACGACGGCCGCTGCGAGGTGCGCACGCCCGGCGTCCTCGTGGCCCGGGCGTACAGGCGGGGGTTGAGGCGTTCGACGAACCCGGCCTCGCCGCGCAGCAGCATCCGCCAGGCGCGGTCCGGGTCGGGCACGACGCGGTACTTGACCGTCCGGTAGTGCGGGCCGGCCCACCCGCCCCAGTAGCCGTCGTAGGCCCGCAGGGTGAGCTCGTCCTCCTTGCCCTTGCTCCAGGACGCCACGGTGTACGGCCCGGAGCCGGCGTCCCTGCCGCCCCGGAGCCAGCCGCGCAGGTCGCCGGCGGCCCGGGTGTCGTAGACGTAGGCGGCGTAGCCGGCGGAGGCGACCAGGTCGAGCGGTACGGCGTACTTCAGCGAGAAGGTGACGGTGACCGGGTCCTCGGCCCTGATGCCGGAGACGGCGTCCCAGATGTAGGCGGCGCCGCCGCCGAGCTTCATCGTGCGCTCGATCGACGCCTTGACGGCCGACGCGTCGAGGGGTCTGCCGGTGTGGAAGGTGACGCCGGGGCGGAGGGTGAACGTCCACGACCGGCCGTCGGCCGACGACCGCCAGGACGTGGCGAGCCGGGGGGCGGCCTTGCCGGTCACCGGGTTCCAGAAGGTGAGGGTCTCGTAGACGTTCTGGAAGGCGATGATCTCGTTGGAGTAGGAGGTGGCGGGGTCCCAGTCGGTGACGACGTCCAGGTTCTGCACGATGACGAACGCCGACTCGCCGCGGGGGGCCTGCTGTACCTGGGCGGGGGCCGAACACGCCGCGAGGGAGAGCAGCAAGGCGGCGGCCGCTGCGAGTCGACGGCGCAACGCTCTCTCCCTCTGTGATGGACGTACGCCGGAAACCTACTAGATGATCAACGCCACAAGCTCAAAAGTCCCGAAAAATTAGGACTTCCAGAGATCGAATTGCTATTCTCGTGCGTTGTCCCGTCCGGGGTTCACCAGCAGGGGACCGACCGGAAGAGGTGCCATGGGTCGCAGCCGCACGATCCGCCTGAAGATCATCGGCCTGCTGCTGGTTCCGCTCGCCTCGATGGTGGTGTTGTGGGGTGTCATCACCGCCGTCACGGCGAGCGAGAGCTTGGAGTTGCGGCAGTACAAGACGCTCTGGACGAACCTCCGTCACCCCGCCGACCAGCTCACCACCGAGCTCCAGCGCGAGCGACTGGTCTCGGTGAAACTGCTGCGCGACAAGAGCACCACCGTCGTGCAGAACCTCGCCGCCCAGCGCGCCCGCACCGACGCGGCCGACGAGCGGTTCAGGCAACTGTCCGCCCGTTCGATGCACACCTCGGAGGCGATCCGCACGCAGGTCGACGTGGTGCTGACGCAGGTGCACAGGCTGGATGCCATCAGGGGTGACATCGACACGGGCCTGTCCGGCCGGCTGCAGGTGATCGAGGCGTACAACGCGATCACCGACGCGCTGTTCGGCCTGCACAAGCGTGTCGCGTTCATCGACGACATCCCCCTGTACGAGCAGTCGCGTGTCGTCATCGACCTCGGGTACGCCCGGGAGCTGCTGAGCCGCGAGCAGGCCATCGCCGCCGGGCCGACCACGGCCCCCGAGCGCCGCCTGTTCACTCAGCTCGTCGGCAACCGGCGCTTCCTCGTCGACCAGGCGCTGGGCGAGCTGGACCCGGGACTGCGCGAGGCCCAGGTCTCGCTGATCACCTCGCCCGGTTACCAGCGGCTGCGGCTGATGGAGGACCAGATCATCGCCGGCGGCGCGCCACGGTCGTGGCTGCCGGCGAGCGAGGCGTTCAACACCTCGTTCCAGGAGGCGCAGGCGCAGGCCGGCGCGCTGCTCACCGAGCGGGCGGAGCCGGTGGCCGACGCGGTGCTGTGGCGGGCGTTCGTGCTGGCCGGCACCTGTTTCGTGCTGGTGATCGTGTCGATCGTGTTCTCGCTGCGGATGGGCACCCGGTTGTCGAAGGAACTGGGGGCGCTGCGCGAGGCCGCGCTGGAGGTGGCCACCAAGCGGCTGCCGCAGGTCGTGGAGAAGCTGCGCCGGGGGGAGACGGTCGAGGTGCCCGAGCTGTCGGTGGCCACCACCACCGCCGAGATCGGCGACGTGGGGCAGGCCTTCTCGACCGTCCAGCAGACGGCCGTGGAGGCGGCGGTCGGCCAGGCGCAGCTGCGCGAGGGCGTCGGCCACGTCTTCCGCAACCTGGCGCGGCGCAGCCAGACCCTGCTGCACCGCCAGCGCATCCAACTGGAGGACATGCAGCACCGGGCCACCGACCCGGAGGCCCTGGACGACCTGTTCCGGCTGGACCACCTGACCACCCGCATGCGGCGCCACGCGGAGGGCCTGATCATCCTGTCGGGCGCGACGCCGGGCCGCGGCTGGAGCAAGCCCGTGCCGATGCTCGACGTGGCCCGGGGCGCGTCGGCCGAGGTCGAGGACTACCAGCGGGTCATCGTCGAGCCGATGCCCGGCCAGCGCCTGGCCGGCCCGGTCGTCGGTGACGTGATACACCTGATAGCCGAGTTGATCGAGAACGCCACCGTCTACTCGCCGCCGCACACCCCGGTCCAGGTGCGCGGCGAGGAGACGGCCCGCGGCTTCGCCTTCGAGGTGGAGGACCGCGGTCTCGGGATAGGCGCCGAGGAACTGGCCGGCCTCAACGAGCGGCTGGCCAGCCCGCCGGAGTTCGACCTGGCCGACAGCGATCGGCTCGGCCTCTTCGTCGTCTCCCGCCTGGCCGCCAGGCATGACATCCGCGTGACACTGCGCGGTTCACCATATGGAGGGACCACTGCCATCGTGCTGATCCCGGCAGAACACGTGAGCGATCCGCCGGCCGAGCCGGAGGACCGTCCGAAGGAACCCGTCCGTCCGATGCGGGTGGTGCAGGGTGAGTGACGAGCGCTGGCTGGACGAGGACGCCGGTCCGATCGTCCCGGCCTATCTGCTGACCAAGGGCCGGACCGTGCCCGCGAGCGAGGCCATCGACCTCATCGCGGTGATCATCACGGCCGGCGGCCTCACCCCGCCCGTCGGGCTCGGCCCCGAACACCTGATCATCCTGCAGAAGTGCACCACGCCGACCCGGCTCGTCGATGTGGCGGCCGAGCTCAACCTGCCCATCGGCGTGGTCCGGGTGCTGGTCGGCGACCTGCACCAGCAGCAGCTCGTCCAGGTGGAGCTGCCGCCGCCCGCGCCGTCCGCCAGCGTGCTGCTGGAGGTGATCAGCGGCCTCAAGGCCCTGTGACCCCGGCTGTGACCCGGTGGCGGCCCGCCCGCCGCCGGGCCCCGGCCAGGCGGTCAGGCGGTCAGGTCCGCCGCGCGGTGGCAGGCCACCCGGCGCTCATCTCCCAGGTCGCGCAGCTCGGGCGCCCGCTCGCACTCCGGTACGGCCATCGGGCAGCGCGACCGGAACGGGCACCCGGTCCCCGCCGCCCGCGCCTCGGTGCGGCCGCGGGCCCGAGGCGGCTCCCCTCCCAGCTTCGGCACGGCGTCGCGCAGCGCGAGCGTGTACGGGTGGGCCGGCCGCGCGAGCAACTCGGCGGTGGGACCCGACTCCACGACACGTCCGGCGAACAGCACGTGCGCGGTGCGGCAGAGCCGGCCCACCACGGCCAGGTCGTGCGTGATGAGCAGCCGCTCGGTGCCGAGCCCGGCCAGCAGGTCGAGGATCCTGGCCTGCACGGTCACGTCGAGGGCGCTGGTGGGCTCGTCCAGGATCAGCAGCCGGGGTTCCACCGCCAGCGCGCGGGCGATCACCACGCGCTGGCGCTGCCCGCCGGAGAGCTCGTGCGGCCTCCTGCCGGCCAGGCCGGCCGCCAGCCCGACCCGTTCCAGCAGCTGCGGGACGCGGTCGCGGGCGCCTCTGGGCAGGCCCTCGGCGATCGACGCGCCGACGCGCATCCGCGGGTCGAGCGACTCGGCCTGGAAGACGGGCTGCACCTCCCTGCGGAAGCGCCTCATGTCAGCTTTTCTCAGGTTCTGGTCGCCGTACCAGATGTTTCCTGACACGGGGGTGAGGAGGCCGAGGAACGCCCGCGCCAGCGTGGTCTTGCCCGACCCGCTCTCGCCGATCAGGCCGACCCCGCCTCCGGTGATGTCGAGGGTGACGTCGCGGACGACGGGCGTGCGGCCGTACCCGAGCGTCACCTCCTCGGCCCTGAGCAGGGTCACGGCAGCGCCTCCAGCAGTTCGCGCGTGTACGGGTGGGACGGCCGCGCCAGCACCTCGGCGGCCGGGCCGGCCTCCACGACCTCGCCCTCCCTCATGACGAGCACCCGGTCGGCGATCGTGGAGACCAGGGCGAGGTCGTGCGAGACCAGCAGCAGCGCCAGCCCCCGCTCCTCGCGCAGCCGCCGCAGCACCCCGACCACCTCGGCCTGCACGGTCACGTCGAGGGCGCTGGTGGGCTCGTCGGCCAGGATCACCTGCGCGCCGAGTGCGATGGCCAGCGCGATCGCGAACCGCTGCGCCTGCCCGCCCGAGATCTCGTGCGGGTAGCGGCGCAGGATCGCCGGGTCCAGCATGACCGCCTCGGCGGCCCGCGCGCAGACCGCCGCCAGGGCCCGCTCGCCCGCCGCCACGCCGTGCAGCCTGAGCGCGCGCCGCATGAGCACGCCGAGGCGGGTGGTGGGGTTGAGTGCGGCCTGCGGCGACTGCATGACCAGCGCCACCCGCGCGCCCCGCAGCTCACGCAGCCGCCGCTCGGGGGCCCGCAGCACGTCCACGCCGCAGACGCGCACGCTGCCCGAGACGCGGGCGCCCTCGGTCAGGCCCAGCAGCGACAGCAGGGTGGTCGACTTGCCCGACCCGCTTTCCCCCACGATCGCCACGCATTCCCCCGCCCGCACGTCCAGCTCGGGGACGCGGGCGACGGTCCGCTCGCCGTAGCTCACCTGAAGGTCGCGCACCTCGATCACCTGACCACCACCCTGCGCGGATCGAGCGCGTCGCGCAGTCCCTCGCCGAGGAGGTTGAACGCGAACGCCGTCACCATGATCGCCAGCCCGGGGAAGGTGACGACCCACCAGTTCGTCGTGAACAAGGTCTGGCTCTGCTGCACCATCAGCCCCCACTCCGCGGTCGGCTCCTGCGCGCCCAGCCCCAGGTACGACAGCGCCGCCGCGGTCAGGATCACCCCGCCCGCGTCCATGGAGAGCTGGACCAGCACGGGGGTGAGGGAGTTCGGCAGGACGTGCCGCAGCACGATCAGCGGCGCCGGGACGCCCAGGCAGCGGGCGGCGTCCACGTAGGGACGGGTGGCGACCGAGGCGGCGACGGAGGCCGCCAGGCGCGCGTACCAGGGCCACCAGGTGACCGCGATGGCCACGATCACGGTGGTCACGCCCGGCTGCAGCACCACGGCCAGCGCCAGCGACAGCAGCAGCGCCGGGAACGCCAGGAACACGTCCGTCACCCGCATGATCACGTCCCTGACCCAGCCCCCGGCGTACCCGGCGACCACGCCGAGCAGGACGCCGGCGGTGGCCGCCACGCCGAGCACGGCAGCGGCGATGAACAGCGACGTCCGCCCGCCGTACAGGACCCGCGTGAGCACGTCGCGGCCCGCCGTGTCGGTGCCGAACCAGTGCGCGGGGCTGGGCGGCAGCAGCGCGTTGACCGGGTCCGGCTCGTCGGGCGGGTACGGCGCCAGCCAGGGCGCGAAGACGGCGGCCAGCACGACGACCACGATGAGCGCCGCGCCGAGCACGGCCAGCCGGTCTCTCACCGCGGCCTCGCCCTCGGGTCCGCCCGGGGGTCCACGACCCCCTGGAGCAGGTCCACCACCAGGTTGGCGAGCACGTACACGAGCGCCACCAGCAGCGTGACGCCCGCGATGGCCGGCGTGTCCAGGTGGCGGATCGACTCGACGGCGTACCTGCCGAGGCCCGGCCAGTTGAAGACCGCCTCCACCAGGAAGCCGTTCACGATCGCGTAGGCGAAGACCAGGGCGATGAGCGACAGCACGGGGTTGAGCGCCGGGCGCAGCGCGAACCTGGTCAGGATGGCCGTCTCGCCGAAGCCGAGCGCCCGCTCCATGCGCGCGTGGTCCTGTCCCGACTCCTCGATCAGCGCCGCCCGGGTCATCTGCGCGATCACTCCGGTCGGGTACGCGGCCACGACGAGGGCGGGCAGCACCAGGTGCTCCAGGGTGCTGGTGAAGATGGGCCAGTTGCCGGTGATGAGGGCGTCCACGACGGTGATGTTGGTCCAGAGCGTGAGCGGGCTCGTGGTGTCGAGCGCGGGGTCGTACTCACCGGCGACCGGCAGCAGGTCGAGGTGGCCGGCGAAGACCGTCTGCAAGGCCAGGGCCAGCCAGAACACCGGAACGGAGACGGCCAGCATGCTCGTCACCCGCACCCCAATATCTGGAAATTTCCCCTTGTAGCGGGCGGCCAGGACTCCGACCGGGATGCCCACCACCACGGCGCCGAGCAGCGCCGTGCCGACCAGCTCCAGCGAGGCCGGGAACGCCACGTACAGGTCGTCGAGCACGGCCTGCCGGGTGCGCAGGCTGGTGCCCCAGTCGCCGGTCACCAGGTCCCTGAGGTAGTTCCAGAGCTGGGCCGGCAGCGGGTCGTCCAGCCCGAACCGCTCCCGTGCCTGCGCGAGCTGCTCGGGCGTGGCCTTGGGCCCGGCGAACGCCACCGCCGGATCGCCCGGCACCATCCGCGTGACGACGAAGGTGAGGCCGACCACGCCGGCCACGACCAGGAGAGCCTGGCCGAGCCGGCGGGCCACGTGACGCGGCATGACCTGCCCGCCTCAGCCGGCGGGCTTGAGGTCGTGGAAGAAGACCACGTTGGGATAGGCGGGGTTGTCGGCGTACCCCTCGACGCCCGCCGACAGCGCGCGCTGGTAGGTCTGCACGTACGGCACCGCCACGGCCGCCTCATCCTGCAGGATCTTCTTCTGCAGGTCGGCGTAGGCCCGGTCGGCGGCGAGCACGTCGGTGGCCGTGAGCTGCGGCAGCGCGTCGATGGCCCGGTCGATGCCGGGGTTCTTCAGGTACGACAGGTTGAACTGCGGCTTGTCCGCGCTCCTGAAGACGTTGAGGAACCACGAGTAGGCGTCCGGATAGTCCGGATACCAGTACATGACGAAGATGTCCTGGCCCTGCTTCTTGCCGAGGTCCCACTGGGCGTTCCAGGCCATCGGCTTGGCCTGCAGCGTCACGTTGAGCTTCTTGAGCGTCGAGCTGAGCAGCGTGACCAGCAGCTTCTGGTCCTCGTCGCCCTGGGCGTAGGTGAGCGTGAGCTTGAGCTCCTCCAGGTCGGGACCGTAACCGGCGGCGTTCAGCAGTTCCTGCGCCCTGGCGAGGTCCTGCTTGGGCTCCATCCCCGAGACGTGGCCGAGCAGACCCTGGGGCACCAGACCGGAGGCTTTGCTCCCGGCGCCCTTCAGGGCCGCGACCAGGCCGTCGTAGTCGATGGCGAGCTGGAGCGCCTGCCGGATCTTGACGTCCTTCATGGGACCGGAGGCGGTGTTGGGCAGCAGCAGGAGGTTCTGGAAGGACGGCTTCTGCGAGATGCGCACGCCCTCGGTCGTGCCGGCCTGCTCGAACAGCTGCGGGTTGAGCCGGGGGACGAAGGTGACCTCGCCCTTCTGCAGGAGCTGCCAGGCGGTGGTGATCTCCGGCGTGACCCGGAAGCTCACCTTCCGGTACTGCTCGGGCTTCCAGCCGCCCCAGTAGTCGTCGAACGCCTTCAGCGTGAGCTCGGTCTCCTTGCCCTTCTGCCAGGTGTCGATCGTGTACGGGCCGGTGCCGGCGTCCTTCGTGCCGTCCTTGAGCTCGTCGGCGACGGACGTGTCGTAGATGTGGGCCGCGTACCCGGAGGAGGCGACGAGGTCGAGCGGGGCGGCGTACTTGAGGGTGAACTTCAGCGTCGCGGCGTCCACGGCCTCGATCGTCTGGACCGAGCCCCAGATGTAGGCGGCCCCGGCGTTGACCTTGATGGTGCGCTCGATGGCCTTCTTGGCGGCCTCGGCGTCCATCGGCGCCCCGGTGTGGAACTTCACGCCCTGGCGGAGCTTGAACGTCCACTCCTTGCCGCCGGCCGCCGAGGTCCACTCGGTGGCCAGGCGCGGCTCCGGCTTGCCGGCCTCGGCGTTGTAGCGCGTCAGCCCCTCGTAGATGTTGGCCATGGCGATGATCTCGTTGGAGTACGAGCTCGCCGGGTCCCAGTCGGTGACCACGTCCAGGTTGGGCGCGTAGACGAAGGTGGCGTCGTTGGCCTGGGCCGCCGCCGGTGACTGGCTGGTCGTGGTGCTCGGCGGGGGAGTCCCGCCGGCGCCGCGCACCTGGCCGCCCGCGCACGCGGACGCGGCCATGGCAACGGCGCCGACGGCTCCGGCGACGAGCAGTCGCTTGTGCCAGCGCATGGTTGAGGGTCCTTTCGATGTCGTCTCTATGTCGTCTCTATGTCGTCACCGGGCAAGAGGTCCGGCGGCCTTGACGTGTACCCGCACGGCGGGCTCGGCGAGGTAGCTCAGGGGCACCTCGGCCAGGTCGACGATCTCGACCTGCGCAGCGTCGGCACCCGCGGCGACGGCTCGCGCCGCGGCCTCTTCCTTGGCCCTTTCGATCGCCTTTGACCGGCTTTCGCCCGCAGGCAAGATCGTATCCACTCTGCCGCTCGCCAGTGCGATCGCGGCGCCCACGGCGTTGGCGACCTCGGCGTGGTCCGGGCGTACGACGCCGCTCACGCCGGGGATCTGCGGCGCGAGCAGGAACGCCCCGCCGCCGACCGCCACCAGCGGCCGGTCGCCGCGGCCCAGCGCCATCCGGTCCACCGCGTCGGCCACCATCGCATCGGCCCGCGACACGGCGGCGCGCATGAGGTCGCGCGTCAGGTCGTCCGCCGCGGGTGCGCCGTCCCAGCCCGCCGCCCCGGGAGGCGTGCGGCCGGCGGCCACCGCCGCGTCCGTCATGGTCACCGTGGCGCCGCCGAACACCAGCGCCTCCTCGGTGATCCGGTATCCCACCGAGTCGGGTCCGACGCCGTGCTCGCGGACCACGCTGCCGCCGCCCAGCGCGATGGCCAGGATGTCCGGCATGCGGAAGTTGGTGAGCACGCCGCCGATCTCCACGGCCGCCGCCGACTCCCTGGGGAATCCGCCGGCCAGCACGCCGAGGTCCGTGGACGTCCCGCCCACGTCGGCCACGATCGCGTCGGCCACGCCGGACAGGAACGCCGCGCCGCGCAGGGAGTTCGCCGGGCCGGAGCCGATGGTCGCCACCGGCAGCCGCGCCGCGTGCTCCACCGTCATGAGCGTGCCGTCGTTCTGGGCGAGGTACGGCCTGGCGGCCAGCCCGCGCTCGGCCAGCGCCGTGACCAGCGCCTCGGTCACGTGGGCCGCCACGCCGTACAGGGCGGCGTTGAGCACGGTCGCGTTCTCTCGTTCGAGCAGCCCGAGCGAGCCGATCTCGTGGCTGAGCGAGACGGGCAGCCCGTACTCCCGCCCCACCAGCTCCGCGACCGCCCGCTCGTGCCCGCCGTCCGCAGGGCTGAACACGCCGGTCACCGCCACGGCGTCGGCCGTCACGCCGTCCAGGAAGCGGCGGATCGCGTCCCGGTCGAGCGGGCCGATCTCGCGCCCGTCCACGTAGTGGCCGCCGGGCAGCACGGCCTCCCCGGCGGAGACCGCCCTGCGCAGGTCGGCGGGCCAGCCGGACAGCGGCGGCACCGACGTGGTCGCGGGCGCGCCGAGCCGGAGCACGGCGACCCGGCCGAGGTTGCGGCGTTCCAGGACGGCGTTGGTCGCGTGGGTGGTGCCGAGCATGACCCGCGTCACCCGGCCGGCGGCGGTTCCCACCTCGGCGAGGACGGCGTCCAGCGCGGCCCGCAGCCCTTCGGTCACGTCGGGGGTGGTGGGCCGCTTGGCCTTGGCGACCACCCGGTCGGCCGCGTCGAGCACGACGGCGTCGGTGTTCGTGCCGCCGACGTCGACGCCGACGCGCAGCGCTCCCTCGGTCACGTCGTCAGCTCCTCGACGGGGGTGTAGTCCAGGTCGTAGCCGAACGCCCGCGGGCCCGCGGTCTCCAGCCCCTTGGGGGTGCGCCAGAGGGGGCCGCACGGCCAGGCGAGCACCGTGACCCGCTGGCCGTAGCGCAGCGCCTCGGTCTGGATCGCGGCGGCGGTCTCGGTGTCGACCACGGTGATCAGGTCCGGCACCATGGCCCTGACCCGGCCGTCCTCGACGGCCACCAGGTTCTCGTTCTGGAGCTCCAGGGTGAGCCGCCGGCCGCGGTCGCCGCCGGTGCCCTCGATCGTGGCCGTGCCCCTGACGAACCCGCCGGTGGTGCGCCGTTCCACGTCGGTCAGCTTGCCGCTGATCAGCCGGGCGGCGCCCAGCTCTTCCCGCAACGCCCGGAGCGGGTCCGGGGCGGCGTCGGTGGACCGGCCGATGGCCAGCGCCCGCGACACCGTGCCCTCGATCAGCGCGCCCCTCGCCCGTTCGGCCGTGAGGACGTAGTCGGCCATCAGCGCGTGCGAGCCGGCCGCCACGCACACCGCCCGGGCCAGCCGTTCCGACCACAGGCCGTCCACGGGGCGGATGGTCACCACGTTCCCGGCCACGTCCGCCATGATCACCAGGTCGGCCGGCAGCCCCGCCACGTACATCGAGACCATCTGCACCTCGGGGAAGGCCCGCCCCATGCCGTCGGCGTCCAGCAGCGGCAGCCCGAGCTGCGCGGCCCAGGCGACGGGCGCCACGCCGTTCGCGCCGCCGATCTCCGACGACATGACCGCGTCCGGCGGCCGGCCGAAGACCCGCTCGACCTCCTCGGCGATCCGCCGCGGCTCGTCCTCGCCGTGGATCATCTCGTGGCTGACGGTGGGGGCCCCGATGCCGGACAGCGGCACGACCAGCGCGTCCCCGGCCAGGTCCGCGGGGCGGACGAGCGGCACCGCCCCGTACTCCTCGATCGCCCGGCGCGCCGCCAGCGCTCCGGTACGCACGTCTCCGCCGCCTCCGGTGCCCAATACGGCACATCCCCGGGCAAGAGCGGCAACATCCCCTAAATCAATCTTCATATGGCGACACAACCAAGCACATGCCACGCGGTTACGCCAGTCCGGCATCGGCGCCGGAGCTTCTATGGGCATAGCGGGACATCGGCCCCGTACCGTTGCCAGGAGCTCCCCGCCGCGCGAAGACACCCGCGGCCCCGCCCGGTCACGGGCCCGAAACGTCGGTGCCGGGCTCTAGGGTTGCCGGCATGACCGACGTACGCGTCCGCCGCCGGGGTCCGTCCGCGGCCCCGGCCCGCCCCGCGGAGCGTGTTCACCCGTCGCGGACTCTGGTCATGAAGAACGGCTCGGTCCTGCACAATTGACCGGCGGGACCATCGAAAGGCAGGCAAGTGCTCTCTATTCACCAGCGGATCGCCGCAGAGCTCGGCGTACGCGACGGGCAGGTGCTCGCGGCCATCGAGCTGCTCGACGGCGGCGCCACGGTGCCGTTCATCGCCCGATACCGCAAGGAGGCCACCGGGGCTCTCGACGACGCGCAGCTGCGCACGCTCGAGGAGAGGCTGCGCTACCTTCGCGAGCTCGAGGAGCGCCGGTCGGCGATCCTGGAGTCGATCGAGTCCCAGGGCAAGCTCGACGACGAGCTGCGCACCCAGATCATGGCGGCCGAGACCAAGGCCCGTCTTGAGGACATCTACCTGCCGTACAAACCCAAGCGGCGCACCAAGGCGCAGATCGCGCGCGAGCTCGGCCTGGAGCCGCTCGCCGACCGGCTGCTCGCCGACCCGTCGCTGGACCCCGCGGCGGTGGCGGAGGGGTTCGTCACCGAGGGGGTGGCCGACTCCGGGGCGGCGCTGGAGGGGGCCAGGGCGATCCTCATCGAGCGGTTCGCCGAGGACGCCGACCTGATCGGCGGGCTGCGCGAGCAGTTGTGGGAGCGCGGGCGGCTGGTGGCCAGGGTCCGCGAGGGCAAGGAGGAGGCGGGGGCGAAGTTCTCCGACTACTTCGACTTCGCCGAGCCGTTCACGAAGCTGCCCTCGCACCGCATCCTGGCGATGTTCCGGGGGGAGAAGGAAGAGATCCTCAGCGTCACCCTGGAGCCGGACGACAGCCCCGACTACGAGATGCGCATCGCCTCCCGGTTCGGCGTCTCCGACCAGGGCCGGCCCGCCGACCGCTGGCTGAGCGAGACGGTCCGCTGGGCCTGGCGCACGCGCATCCTCGTGCACCTGGGCATCGACCTGCGGATGCGGCTGTGGCAGGCGGCCGAGGACGAGGCGGTGCGGGTGTTCGCCGCCAACCTGCGCGACCTGCTGCTGGCCGCCCCGGCGGGCACGCGCGTCACCATGGGGCTCGACCCCGGTCTGCGCACCGGCGTGAAGGTGGCGGTGGTCGACGCCACGGGCAAGGTGGTCGACACGGCCACCATCTACCCGCACGAGCCCAAGCGGCAGTGGGACCAGTCGCTGGCCGTGCTCGGCGCGCTGGCCCAGAAGCACGGCGTCGAGCTGATCGCGATCGGCAACGGCACCGCCTCCCGCGAGACCGACAAGCTGGCGGGCGAGCTGGTCAAGCACATGCCGTCCCTCACCAAGATCGTGGTGTCGGAGGCCGGCGCGTCGGTCTACTCCGCCTCCGCCTACGCCTCTCAGGAGCTCCCCGAGCTCGACGTGTCCCTGCGCGGCGCGGTCTCGATCGCCCGCCGGCTCCAGGACCCGCTGGCCGAGCTGGTCAAGATCGATCCCAAGTCCATCGGGGTCGGCCAGTACCAGCACGACCTGGCCGAGACCAAGCTGTCCCGCTCGCTCGACGCGGTGGTGGAAGACTGCGTCAACGCCGTCGGCGTCGACGTCAACACCGCCTCCGCGCCCCTGCTCACGCGCGTGTCCGGCATCGGCGCCACGCTGGCGGAGAGCATCGTGCGACACCGCGACACCAACGGCCCGTTCCGCACCCGCACCGCGCTCAAGGAGGTGTCCCGGCTCGGGCCGAAGGCGTTCGAGCAGTGCGCCGGATTCCTGCGCATCCGCGAGGGTGACGACCCGCTCGACGCGTCCAGCGTGCACCCCGAGGCCTATCCGGTGGTCCGGCGCATCCTCGGCTCGGCCCGGACCGATCTCAAGCTGCTGATCGGCAACACGGCGGTGCTGCGCTCGATCAAGCCGCAGGAGTTCACCGACGACACCTTCGGCCTGCCGACGGTCACCGACATCCTCCGCGAGCTCGAGAAGCCCGGCCGTGACCCGCGGCCCGCGTTCAAGACGGCCACCTTCAAGGAGGGCGTCGAGAAGATCTCGGACCTGGTGTCCGGGATGATCCTGGAGGGCGTGGTCACCAACGTCGCGGCGTTCGGCGCGTTCGTGGACATCGGGGTCCACCAGGACGGCCTGGTCCACGTCTCCGCCATGTCGCGCACCTTCGTCAAGGACCCGCGTGACGTGGTGAAGCCGGGTGACATCGTCCGGGTCAAGGTGCTCGACGTGGACATCCCGCGCAAGCGCATCTCCCTGACCCTGCGCCTGGACGACGAGGCGGCCCAGACCTCGCCGGACGGGCGCGGCCAGCGCGGCGGCCCCCGCCAGAGCCGCGACACCAACGGCCAGCGCGGCCGGGGCGACGGCTCCCGGGGCGACGGCGTCCGAGGCGAGGGCGGCTCAGGGCAGGGCGGCTCAGGGCAGGGTGGCTCAGGGCAGGGCGGTCAGCGCGGTCGCGGCGAGGGGGGTCAGCGGGGTCGCGGCGACGGCGGCCGGCGCGGCGGCGACAACGACCAGCGGGGCCGCGGCAACGGCGGCCAGCGCGGCACCGGCCAGGGCGGCCAGCGCGGCGGCCAGCGCCAGGACCGGCCCGCTCCGTCGGGCGCCATGGCAGAAGCCCTCCGCAAGGCGGGTCTCACCGACCCCGGCAACGGCCGCTGACCTCCTGCCGACCACCCGCACGGGCCATGGGCCGCCCACCCTGGGCAGCCCATGGACCCACGGTCGTGGCAACCTGACGGCGGCGGCAGCCGCGCGCCGGCCAGAAGATCAGCTCGTCCCATCGGCGACCGTCGGCTTCCGAAACCCGTCCCTCATGGCTCCGACGGAGACCGTCTGGGAGCGAGCCGGGGTCGGGTTGCGGCTCAGGCCGGCAAGGTGCTCCGCGACTCCCCGTAGGTCGGCCCGTGCCGCCGGTGCGCGTCCAGGGCGGCGCGGGCGTGAGCGCGGGCCGCGTCCTCGTCGTCCAGGCGGCGGGCCAGCTCCGCCAGGACCAGATGGGTGGAGCCCCAGCACGCGGTGCCCATACCGGCCACGACGAACTGGTCGGCGTGGGGGAGGAGACGGTCGTAGAGGTCGCGCGGGCCGGGGGTGCCGAGACGGGCGGCGACCAGGCCCCAGACCGGCAGGAGGAAGTCGGCGACCCAGTCGTCGGGGATGACGGTTCCCCAGCGCTCGATCAGTTCGCGGGCCAGGGGATGACGGTCCGCCTCCACGGCCGCGAGGACGGCGACCGGCCGCAGGGGGACCAGGTGCGGTTCGCCTGCGGCGGCCACCAGCTCGTCCAGGATCTCGGGGATGCGCCCCTGGGCGCGGCGGCAGGTGAACGTGGTCACCAGGCGCCTGAACGGCCTGCCCCACAGCGTCGAGCCGAACCTCATGTCGCCGTACGTGGCGAGCAGTTCCTCGGCTTCGTCCCACCTGCCCTCGAGGGTGCTGCGAGCGGTCTGGGCGATGCGGACCATGGATTCCAGTCCCGGACGCGGCGCCGCGTCCAGCAACGCCTCGCAGCGGGCCAGCTCGCGGTCCCAGCCGGGCAGGTCACCGTCACGCAGCAGGCAGGACATCAGGAAGACCCGCGCCATCACCTCGCCGCTGACGGGCAGGCCCGGCAGGCTCGCCAGCTCCGCGGCCACCGCGCGCCGTTCGGCGTTGCGTCCTGGGCGGAAGGCGGCGAGCAGATAGTTGTTCATCGTCCGGGCGAGGAGCGGCGTGTCCCCGAGCCTCCTGGCGATGTCGACGGCCTCGGCGGCGTGGCGTTCGCCCTCGGCGCTGCGCGGGCCGTAGTGGAGCTCCAGGGCGAGGGAGCCCAGGAGCTCGGCGCGGTCGGCGTCGCCGAGCGGGCCGTTCAGCAGGTCCTCGATCAGGGTGACCATGTCGGCGTCGACGACGCCGTAGGGGCGCCAGTTCCACAGGGACGGTCCGCCGATGGCGGTGACGGCGCGGATCAGTGCCTCCCTGTCGCCGATCGTCCGGGCGAGGCGGATCGCCTCCTCCCAGTCGCGGCGCGCGTCCTGCGGCCGTCCGGCAGCGCGGTGGGTCTGCCCCCGATCGGTGAGGAGGCGAGCCCGTTCGCCGTCCTGGCCGGGCGGGAGCGCCGACAGGGCCAGCGTCCAGAGGTCGACGGCCTCGGTGAGCGCCAGATGGCCGGCCGCGTGTCCGGCCGCGCGGGCGGCGTGCTTCACCGTCTTGTCCGCCCCGCCCAACCGGCCCGCCTGCGCGAAGTGGTGCGCCAGCGTGGCCGACTCCGACTCCGGCAGAACGGGTTCCAGGGCCTCTCCCACCCTCAGATGCAGGCGAGATCGTTCCAGTCGGCTGAGCCCGGCATAGAGCGTCTCCTGGACGAGGGCGTGCGAGAACCGGTAGTCGGCTCCGGTCGGCGGCTCGACCAGCAGCCCGGTCGCGACGGCGGGCTCCAGCGCCGCCATCACGTGTTCGGCGCCGGCGTCGGTGACGGTCTCCAGCAGGTCGATGCCGATGTCGCGTCCGGCGACCGCGGCAGCCCTGAGCAGGGCGCGCGTCTCCTCCGGCAGCCTGGCGACGCGGCGTTCGATCACGTCCCGCACGCCGCTCGGCACCGCCGCTCTCTCGCTGCGGCGCAGGCGCAGGACCTCCCCCAGGTAGAAGGGGTTGCCGCCGGTCCTTTCCACCAGCGTCTCGACCAGGCCCGGCTCTTCGGCGACGTTCTTCGTACGCAGGTAGGACGCCACGTCGCCGGAGGTGAACGGGGGCAGCTCCATCCGTTCGCCGGAGCGCGACAGCGCGGCCAGGGTGTCGCGGAGCGCGTCGGGGGGGTCGCCGGGTTCTGGGCGGCAGGTGGCGAAGACGAGCAGCCGATGGCGCGCGGCCGCCTCCGTGACGAAATCCAGCAGCCGCAGCGAGGACACATCCGCCCAGTGCAGGTCGTCCAGGACGACGGCCAAGGGCGCCTGCGCATCCGTCAGCACGGCTACGACCTGCTCGTACAGGCCGAACAGTGCCGCGTCGGGGTCCTGTCCCGAGACGGGCGCCTGCTCGGACAGCAGCCCGGAGCCGTCACCCGCCTCGCGCAGGATCTGGGCCCACGGCCAGAAGGCCGGTGCGGTGCCGTCCACGCAGCGCCCCCAGGCGACCCGGAAGCCGCGCGCGGCGGCCAGATCGGCGGCGGCGCGGACGAGCCGGGTCTTGCCGATTCCCGCCTCTCCCGTCACCAGGACGGCGCCCCCGCGGCCGCGTCTCGCCTCGCCGAGCCTGCGCTCCACCAGTTCGAGCTGGGCCGACCGTGCGATGAGCCCGTCCTCGTCCGGCTCCGAGGCGGGCTGGACGGCGGGGGCGGCCGGCTGGGGTGCGGGAAGGCGAAGCCCGGGTGCCTGGTCGAACACCGCTCGTTCCAGTTCCTGCAGGTCGGGGCCGGGGCTCAGCCCGAGATCGGCCGCCAGTCGCGCCCGCACCCTGCGCAGCGCGGCCAGCGCGTCGGCCTGCCGGCCGGCCCGGTAGAGCGCGAGCACGAGCAGCGACCAGGCCCGCTCTCGGTAGGGCCCGTCCTCGACCAGCGCCTCCAGACCGGGGACGAGGGACGCGTCCTCGCCCAGGGCCAGCCGGGCCTCGAAACGGTGCTCCAGGGCCATGACGCGCAGCTCGGCCAGCCGGGTGATGACGGGCTGGGCGAACTCCTGGTCGGCGAACTCTCCCAGAGGATCGCCTCGCCACAGGTCAAGCGCCCTGTCGAGGAGCTCGACGGCCTTCCCGGGCGCACCGAGGGCCAGTGCCTCGCGGCCCTGCTCCGTCCAGACGGCGAACCGCGACAGATCGACCTGCCCCGGCGCGACGGCCAGCAGGTAGCCCGGTTCGCGGGTCAGCAGGACGCTCGGCGGTGTTCGCGGCGGCCGCCCCGGCTCCAGAATCCTGCGCAGATGCGCGATGTACGCCTGCAGGGTCCGGGTCGCTCCCGCCGGCGGCTCCCCTGCCCACAACTCCTCGATCAGCCGGTCCAGCGACACCACCCTGCCGGGTTCCAGCGCCAGCATCACCACCAGAGCACGCTGCTTGCGCGTGCCGAGATCCAGCACACCCCGCTCGCCGGCGGTCACCTCGAGAGGGCCGAACAGCCGGAACTCCAACCCTGCCATAACCCCCCCGCACAAGGCCCGAAACCCCACCTTAGGGCACCCCTGTTCGGCCCCAGCTCGACCCCAGCCCGATCCCAGCCCCGGCCGGGCACGGTGGAGCCATCCACCAACCGGCGGCGAGAGGCAAGAAGTCATGAAGATCGGCGATGAACTGCGCGGCGTGCTCCGTGGCACGGTGCTCACGGCGGGCGAGGAGGGTTTCGAGCAGGCGCGCAAGCCCTGGAACCGCGCGGTCGACCAGCCCGTCCGGGCCGTGGTCGAGGCCGCGGACGCCGACGACGTGGCCGCCCTCGTCCGGCACGCCCGCCTGGCAGGGCTGACCATCACGACCCAGCCCAGCGGCCACGGCGCCACCGGCAACACCGGTGAGGTGATCCTGCTGCGCACCGCCCGCCTGGACGAACTGGACATCGACCCCGGCGAGCGAACCGCCCGCGTGGGCGCCGGCGTCAAGTGGGGCCGCGTGCTGGAAGCCGCGAGCCCGTACGGCCTCACCGGTCTGGCAGGCAGCAGCCCCGCGGTCACCGTCACGGGCTACACCCTCGGCGGCGGCCTCAGCTGGTTCGGCCGCGCACACGGCTTCGCCTCCCAGAGCGTCCGCGCCTTCGACGTCGTCGACGCCACCGGCAGCCGCGCCCGCGTGACCGCCGAGACCGACCCCGACCTGTTCTGGGCGCTGCGCGGCGGCGGCGGCGACTTCGCCATCGTCACCGCGATCGAGTTCGACCTGCACCCGGCGCCCCGCCTGTACGGCGGGCGGATGCTGTGGACCGCCGACCGGGCGCCTGCCGTCCTGGACGCCTACCGCCAGATCACCGCCACCGCGCCGGACGAGCTGACCGTCTGGTACGACCTGCTGCAGTTCCCCGGCGCCGCCCCCCTGGTGGCCGTGGACGCCGCCTTCCTCGGCGACGGCGGCGACGCCCAGACCCTGCTGCGCCCGCTGGACAAGATCTCGGGGCCGCTCTCCGACTCCCGCGCCATGATGCCGGTCGCCCAGCTCGGCTCCATCACCGCCGAACCCACCGATCCCGGCCCCGGCCGGTCCCGCGCCGAACTTCTGACGGGCCTGACCGACGACGTCGTGGCGGCACTGCTGGAGCGCCCGATCGATCCGCTGCTCAGCGTCCAGCTCCGCCACCTCGGCGGCGCCTTCGCGCGCCCGTCCGACACGTCCGCGGGACATGTGGCGGAGCCGTTCGCCCTGTACATGTTCGGCATCCCCGGCCAGGACGGCGGCGCCGCCGTGCGCGACCGCCAGCACCAGATCGCCGACGCCCTCATCCCGCACACCAGCGGCCGCAAACCGTTCACCTTCCTGGCGCCGGGCGAGCGCGCGGCCAACGCCTTCACCCCGCAGACCTTGGCCCGGCTCCGCGCCCTCAAGCGGGCCCGCGACCCCCGAGGCACCTTCCGCAGCAACTTCCCCGTCCTCGGTTGACCGAAGCCCCCGCCACGTCGATCCCGCTCCATCACGAGGCCGCCCGCGCCGCCCCGCGGCGAACCGCGGCGAACCGCGGCGTCCGTCGGTGCCCTGACCCGCTGCTCCCGCTCCTGACCGGCTCGCTCATACGGAGTCCTCAGAACCCGCATGCGCCATGATGACGACATGACCGAAATCTTGAGGTATGCCGCGTTCACCTCCACTCCCGCCGGCGGGAACCCCGCCGGCGTGGTCCTGGATGCCCGAGAGCTTTCCGACGCGGACATGCTCGCCATCGCCGCTGAACTCGGCTACTCCGAGACGGCCTTCCTGCACCCCACGGGCGATCGCCAGTACCGGATCCAGTACTTCAGCCCGCTGGCCGAGGTCGCCTTCTGCGGCCACGCGACGATCGCGGCCTCGGTCGCGCTCGGCGAACGGATCGGTCCCGGAACCGTGAACCTCACCACGCAGGCGGGGCCGGTCCCGGTGGAGATCGCCGTGGGTTCGACCGGTGGGATCATCGCCATCTTGACCAGCCCTCCCTCCTCCACCCGTCCTGCCTCCGAGGAGGAGGTACGGCCGGTGCTGGACGCACTGGGCTGGTCGGCCGACGACGTGGACACCGCCTACCCGGCGCACGTCGCCAACGCCGGCAACGACCATCTCGTCCTGGCCGCGGCCAGCCGGGACCGTCTTGCCGATCTCGACTACGACTTCGATGCGCTCGGCAAGATCATGACAGAGAGGGGCTGGACCACCGTCCACCTCTTCTGGGCCGAGTCTCCCTCGGTCTTCCACGCCCGCGACCCGTTCCCGCCCGGCGGCGTCGTCGAGGACCCGGCGACCGGCGCCGCGGCGGCGGCCTTCACCGGGTACCTGCGTGCGCTGGGACGCCTCGCGGACGACACCGTCCTCACCCTTCATCAGGGTGTCGACATGGGCCGCCCCAGCCTCCTGACGTGCACCACCATTCCCGGCGACTCCCGTGTCAAGGTCTCCGGCACAGCGGTTCCCATCGACTAGCCGAAGGCCGGGGCCCGCTGTCGCCGGCCCTCCTTCGTCCGGCGCCACACCGAACTGCGGCGCGCACGGCGCCTGGCGTTGTCGGACAGGTAGGTCAGGCGCACCGGTCCGGGAGCGAGCAGGACACCCGTCAGGCCACTGACCCGGATCGGCTCGTCCGATGGGCCCGAACCCTCCCTCCCGCGATGGCGGCCTGTACGCCGATCCATCGGCGTCAGCACACCGAGGGGATGCAGGTCCAGGTGTTGAAGGGCCCGGTGGGCCAGTCCGCCGGGGGCCACCCCGGAGGGGCGGTGGTGGTGGGCGGGGCGGCCGGTTCCTTGGTGGGGCTCGGCTCCGGGTCGGGGGCCGAGGTCGTCCTGCGGTGTTCCTGGGCCGTCGGCGGGCTCACCGGGCTCTGGGAGCGGGCCGGTCGGGTGGTCGCCGCCGGAGTCCTGGCATGGGACGACGGCCTGGGCGCCGGGGCCGACGTCCCCCGTTCGGCCTGCCGGGTCTGTGGCGACAGGCTGGCGGGGGCCGTGGCGGGAGCTGTGGTGGGGACCGGCGGCCGGGAGGTCGAGTGGCCCTCGGGGGATGATCCGGCCGGGCGGTCGCGCGTGTTGAGCAGCACGCCGCCCGTGACGAGCAGGGCCGCCGCCGTGCTGCCGGCGATCGCCATGATCATCGTACGGCGGCGCCCGCGTGCCGGGCGGCGGGCGGGGAGCGAGGTCAACCTGGCGACCAGGTCGTCGGCGCTGGGCCGCTTGGCCGGGTCCTTGGACAGGCTGGCGGTGACGAGTTCGAGCAGGAGCCCGTCCAGCCCGGAGATCACCGGCTTCTGGTTGAGGATGCGGTTGATCACCGCGGGGGTGGAGTCCATGCCGAACGCGGGCCGGCCCGAGGCGGCGAACACCATGGTCACGCCCCACGCGAAGATGTCGGCCGCCTCCGTCACCGGCGCCCCGCCGAGCTGCTCGGGCGCGAGGTAGGACGGTGTCCCCATCAGCGGCCCGCTCGAGGCGGTGCCCGGCGCGTCCAGGGCGCGGGCGATGCCGAAGTCGATGACGACGGGACCTTCGGGTCCCATCAGGATGTTGGCGGGCTTGAAGTCGCGGTGCAGGACCCCGGCGCGGTGGATGGCGGCCAGCGCGGTGGCGGTGCTGATCGCCAGCCGGTCGAGCGCGGCGCCGCGCCGCGGCCCCTCGACCCTGACGAGGTCGCGCAGGGAGGGGCCGGGCACGTACTCGCTGACGATGTACGGGCGTTGGCCGGCGAGGTCGGCGTGCAGCACGGGCGCGGTGGAGAACCTGGCCACGCGCCGGGCGATCTCCGCCTCGCGCAGGAACATGGCGCGCGCGTCGGAGTCGGTCAGCAGGCCGTGATGCAGCAGCTTGACGGCGACCTGCCCGCCGGACGCCGTCCGCCCCAGGTAGACGACGCCCTGGCCACCCTCGCCGAGGCGGCCGACGATGTCGTACGGGCCCAGCCGCCGCGGATCGTCCTCCACCAACGGCTGGCTCACCCTGGACCCCCCGGACGCATCAACAGACAGGTGCAAGTTATCAGCGTGTCGGTTGAGATGTCCGGCACTCGCGATCAAGGACGAGATAATTCGTAGTCTCGCTCATGTTCGTCATGGCGCGAGATAGGGGCCTATCGGCCATCTTGTCGGTGGGCGACAGGCGCTCCACCGTCGTCCAGGTTTCGGGTAAGGCGCGGGTCACCGTGCCCCGGGCGAAAGGGCTCCCTCGACTGTCAGTGCGCCTGGGCTTCGGCCACGCCCGCCATGGACGCGGACACCTGTGCCGCCCACGTCGAGCCCTGGGCGTCGAGGTCGGCCGCGAGGGCGCGCCAGCGGGCCGGGTCGGCGGCGTCGGCCACGACCGCCTGCCGGAGCGTCAGCCGGTCGAGCAGTCCGGGCGGTCGCGGCAGGAGCGTGGCCGTGTGGCAGCCGGGCTCCCGCCACGCGTCCGTGAGGGGGGCGTGCTCGTCCAGGAGCGCGCGCGGGATGAGGAGGGCTTCGCGGGCGAAGCGGTCACCGGTCGTGTCGCCGGCGGCGTGGAACGCCGCCGCCATGGTCCGCGCGTGGCGGACGGGGCCGCTCATGAGAGGCGGGCGGGCGACGCGGAACCCGGCCACCAGGGCGCTGTAGTGGGCGTCCAGCTCGCACAACTGCCCGTAGACCGGGGCGAGGCCGAGGGGCAGCCGGGGCGCGACCCAGCGCAGCACGTAGGTGACGCACTGGATCAGGCTCGCCGCCCTGGTCAGCGCCATGAACCAGGGGTCGGCGCCGTCGGTCCGCCGGGCGTCGTCGAGCAGGCCGAACGAGCGCTCCACCAGCATCCTCACCGTCGGCCCGGCCCGGCGCGGCAGCGCGGCGGACGCCGGCTCGGTCAGCGGAACGGTGGTCCACGCGTGGAGGCTGTCCGGCAGGCGCCCGCCGAAGAAGGCGCGGACCAGCGTTTCGGCCGTGTCCGCCCCGGCGAGCGCCCACAGCAGCAGCGTGACGGCCCGCGCGGCGCCCCTGACGTCGCGGCACAGCCCTGTGGTCACCACGTCCACGAGGTAGCCGACCGCGGACGTGGGCTCGCCCGTCCGCGCCGCGTGGTGCAGGGCCGCTCTGAGCAGCCGCGCGGACTCCAGCACGCGGCTGTTGGCGTCGGCGTCGTCGCCGGAGGCCCGCCAGGACTCCGTGAGGGTCTCCTGGACGTCCCAGCGGACCAGCAGATCGGTGGCCCATGCGGACGGAAGGTAGTCGGACCGGCGGGTGAGATAGCCGCTCAGCTCTCCCTCGCCCTCCCGCGCGAACCGCAGGAAGGGCACGTCCATCGAGCCGTCGAAGCGCAGGCCGATCGTCTGCTCCAGCCCCTCGGCCAAGCGGACGAGCACCGCGTGCCGGGTCCGCCGGTCCTCGAAGCGGACCCCGAAGCGGTGCAGGCCGAGGGTGGCGGCGCAGGCTCCGGCGAGCAGCGCCTCCTTCGTCAGGCCGGCGAGCACCTCGACGAGCACCTCGGCCCCGGCGGGCGCCTGCCGCACCCGCCACGCCGTGGGGATCACCCGAACAGCCCGATCGTCCCGACGAGGTCGCCGTAGTTCTCGCGCGCCGTGCGGAAGCCCTCGATCAGCCATTCGCGCATGGGCCGCCGGTCGGTCCGCTCGTAGGCCAGGCCGCGACGGGTCCACTGCACCCCGAGGTCGTCGAGGAGTTTCGCCGGTCTGCCCGTCGCCGCCAGGTGGTCCATCTCGGCGAACACCTCGCGCAGGTGGAGACGCACCTCGCGCTCGGACTCCAGGTGCCCGAGCGGCAGGTAGACCCCGTCGGTGTCCTCGGCGAGGTCGCGGAAGACGACGAGGCCCGGCAGGGGCGGGACCCGCGAGCCGCTGAACAGCGTGCGCACCATCCGGTGGGCCGGGTCCACCCCCACGCCGATCTCCGCCCAGTGGCCGAAGGCGCCCGTGCCGACGGGCACCGCGATGGGCGCGGGCCGGTCCAGGACGAACAGGACGAGCACGTTGGGCCCGCTGTCGTCGGCCATGGTGCCGGAGCGCACGTACTCGACGATCGGCGGATCGCCGGCCGGGTGAAATGCCAGAAAACAGCAGACGGACGAGTATTCCCGTAATTTACGCAGATTGTCGGGGCGAAGAAGGTGGGACAAATCCTTGACCTGCCCGACGTTGAACCGTGCTTCCGCGGTCGCCTCTTCCAGAATGGCCTGCAGCGAGATGACCAGCATGCCGAGCACTTTAACGCGCCGGCGCTCTTTCAGCCGGGAAGACCGGGCGTCTCGCTCACACGGGAAGCGACTCGGTCATGCCCTCCGGGCTGCCCGAGCCCGCCCACACGATCGTGCCGTCGCCGCCCACCCGCAGGTAGGTCGGGAACCCCGTCACGCCGAGGATGTAGGCCAGCCCGCCGGCCTCCTCGCCCACGAGGACGCGGGGCACCTCCCGCAGCAGTCCCACCAGGGCCTCGGCCTCGGGCCCGGTGCCGGTCACGACGGCCAGAGCCGCCCGGCCGCGGACGGCGGTGGCGAACTCGGGCGCGTGCTTGTGACATCCCGAGCACTGGGCGTCGAAGACGCCGACCAGCTCGGGGCGTTCCGGCTCCAGATCGGGGAACGTCTGCCCGACCAGCCGCGCGGGGTCGTAGCCGCCGCCGAGGGCGGGACCCGCGGCGAGGCGGGCCAGCTCCGCGGTGTGCTCACGCAGCCGGCGCAGCACCGCGAAGGTCAGCAGCATGTTGAGGACGCACAGAACCCCGACCAGCACGACCGCGGCCACCACGAACGCCATAGTTGATCCTCATCTCAGTCGGTCATGAGTCGCCGCCGGCCGGGGTGGAGGGCGCGAACAGCGACACCAGGTCGTCGAAACGCACCACCGGCACCACGGCCACGGCTCCGGCCACGGCGGCGACGGCCACGCCCGCGACCTCGGCGGGGCCGCCGGCGAACGCCGCCACCAGGCCCAGCCCGCTGCCGGCCAGCAGGACGAGATTGCGGTACACGTGGGCCCTGCCCAGCGGCGTCGTCGAGGCGCCGAAGCAGCGGCACGGCGCCCGCCGGCCCCGGCGCAGCGCTGAGACGATCCCGGCGGCGAACGCGCCGAGCAGCACCGCCGACAGCCCGAATCCGAGGGCCGCCGTGGCCGGCCACGCCAGGAGGACGACCGCCACGGCCTCCCCGGCCGTGATGGCGGCCGCCGCGGCCTTCGCCGGCGTCCGCGGCAGCACCCCCAGCGCCACGATGGAGGCGGCGAACTCCTGGTACGCGGATCGGCCGCGCAGCTTGCCCGCCAGCGCGGCGGCGAACACGCCGGCCAGCAGGACCCGGCATGCGATCTCCACGTACACCATGCGCGCCTCGCAACCGGTCCTCAGGGGCGATGCCGCCGGTGTCCCTCACGGGCCCGCACCGCGAGCAGCCCTGCTCGTCGGTGACGAGCCTACGAGAGCGGGATACAGCGGCCATACAACGGACCTACAGCGCGGCACCCGCGGGCCGGAGTCCGTTCGGAACGCGGGGGTATGGGAGGATCCGGCGGGTGCGAACCAGAGGCGGATTGCTCGTGGCGGGGACGACGTCCGACGCGGGCAAGAGCGTGGTGACGGCCGGGATCTGCCGGTGGCTGGCCCGCCGGGGCGTCCGCGTGGCGCCGTTCAAGGCGCAGAACATGTCGCTGAACTCCTACGTCACCGCCGGCGGGGCCGAGATCGGCCGCGCCCAGGCCGTGCAGGCGCAGGCGGCCGGTCTCGAACCGGTCGCCGACATGAACCCGATCCTGCTCAAGCCCGGCAGCGACCGCCGCAGCCAGGTGGTGCTGCTCGGGCAGCCGGTCGCCGACGTGGACGCCATGGAGTACGGCCGGCTCAAGGACCTGCTGAGGCGGACGGCGCTGGAGTCGCTCGGCCGGTTGCGCGACCAGTACGACGTGGTGGTCTGCGAGGGCGCCGGCAGCCCGGCCGAGATCAACCTGCGCCGGGGCGACATCGCCAACATGGGCCTCGCGCGGGCCGCGCACCTGCCGGTCGTCGTGGTGGGCGACATCGACAGGGGAGGGGTGTTCGCCGCCTTCTACGGCACGGTCGGGCTGCTGGACGCCGCTGACCAATCGCTTGTTTCGGGATTCGTGGTGAACAAGTTCCGCGGCGCCAGGGAGCTCCTCGAACCCGGCCTCGACATGCTGCGCGCCGTGACGGGCCGGCGGGTGTACGGCGTGCTGCCGTGGCTCGACGGGTTGTGGCTGGACGTCGAGGACTCCCTCGCCCTGGACGGCCGCTCCGTCGCCGTCGGCGAGCCGCACGGCGCTCAGACGCTGCGCGTGGCCGTGGTGCGGCTGCCGCGCATCTCCAACTTCACCGACCTCGACGCCCTGGCGGCCGAGCCGGGAGTGGTGGTGCGGTTCGTGCGGGGGCCGGGCGAGCTGGACGACGCCGACCTGGTCGTGCTGCCCGGGTCACGGGCCACGGTGGACGACCTCGCGTGGCTGCGGCGCAGCGGGCTGGCCACGGCGCTGGCCTCCCGGCGGAAGCCGATCCTGGGGATCTGCGGCGGCTTCCAGATGCTCGGCCGGGAGATCGTGGACGAGGTCGAGTCGGGGGCGGGCCGGGTCGAGGGGCTGGGACTGCTGCCGGTGCGGGTGGCGTTCGCCCCGGCCAAGACGCTCGCCAGGCCGTCCGGGCACGCCTACGGGCATCCGGTCACCGCGTACGAGATCCACCACGGGGTCGCGACCGTCGAGGGCGGCGAGCCGTTCCTGGACGGCTGCCGCGTCGCGAACGTCTGGGGCACCACCTGGCACGGCGCGCTGGAGAACGACGCCTTCCGCCGCGCCTTCCTGACCGACGTGGCGGGGCGGGCCGGACGGGACTTCGTGCCCGCCCCGGACACCGACTTCGCCCGGCTGCGCGAGGAACGCCTCGACGCCCTCGGCGACCTGGTGGAACAGCACCTCGACACCGACGCCCTGCTGCGCCTCATCGAACAGGGCCCACCGGACGTGCCCGTCCTGCCGCCCGGCCCGCCCGCGCTGGGGTAGCGCCGCCCGGCACGGACTTCGCCGGGGTCGCCTCGTCGTCCACGACGCCGTAGGAGGCCGCCCGGAACAGGAACGACGCCCAGGAACGGTAGGGGCGCCACGCCTCGGCCAGCCGCCGGTACGCGGCCGGCGGCGTGTCCTGCGGCAGCCCGTACACCTCGCGCAGGATCGCGAACAGGCGCGGCTCGTCACCCGGGAACGCGTCCGGCGCCCCCGCGCCCCGGATCAGGATCAGCCCGGCCGAGAACGGCCCCACGCCGGGCAGAGCGCGCAGCTCGGCCAGCGCCTCCTCCGGGGCGAGCGCGCGCAGGTGCTCGGCGGTGAGCACGCCGTCGAGCGCGGCGCGGGCCAGCCCGCGCAGCCACTCCTCCTTCTGCGCGGGCAGGCCGAGGCCGCCGGCCTCCAGCAGCGTCACGGGCGGGGGGAAGGCGGCGTACTCCCGCCCGTCCACCTCGACCTGCGCGCCGTACCGCTCCGCGATGCGCTGCTTGAGCCGGGCGGCGACGAGCATGGACGAGCGCTGCACGATCACCGCCCAGCACGCCGCCTCCCACGGACTCCAGAAGCACGCCGGCCGCAGGCCGGGGCTGCGCCGCTGCAGGTCGCCGAGCACCGGGTCGGCCTCGCCGAGCGCGGCGAAGCCGGTGCCGTCCACGTCGAGGGACAGGACGCGCGCCACCTCGCCCCGGATCCCCGGCCCCACCGGCCGCGTCGTGGCGACGGCGACGCCGCCCGGTGCCGCGGTCACGGTCACGCCGATCGGCAGCCAGTCGGACTCCGGGCAGAAGGCGAAGCGCAGCGCCCGCCCGTCGGAGGGCAGCGCGCTGGTGGCCGGCCAGTCCTGCACGAAACGCAAAGAGGCGGCGAAGTCGAACGGGCCCCGGGCGGTGATCGTGAATCCGTGCGTGGTCATGCGTGCGCGCCCGCCACGTCCACGGCGGCGGCGGTGAGCGTGAGCACCGGGAACACCGCCCTGGCCGGGACCCGGTAGACGCCCCGCTCGGGCTGCTCGACCAAGCCGGCCGACGTCAGCGTCTTGAGATGGTGGTAGAGCTGGCCCTGGGAGGCGAGGTTCAGCTCGCTCTGGAGCTCGGCGATGGGCCGCGGGCCGACGACGAGAAGCTGCAGGATGCGCAGCCGGGCCGGGTGCCCGGCCGCCGCCAGGACCGCCGCCAGCGGCCCGGCCGGCCGCTCGACCAGCCAGCCGGGGGAGCGCACCACCTGCCACGACCAGGTGCGGCCGCCCAGGCCGGCCTCGCCGCCGTACGCCAGGTGGCCGGTGCCGTCGCCCGCCGTCCGCGCCGGCCCCTCCTCGCCGCGCGCCCCGCCCGGCCCGTCCCGCTCGCTCTCCAGCGCGGCGACCCGGGCCTCCAGGTCGGCCAGACGCTCCTCGATGCTGCTCACGCCACGCACGTTACCCGCCGAACCGGAATTCCGGAGTGACGGCTCCGGCGAGGGTCGCCGGAAGCCGGAAGCGAAACCGCGCCGACGCTGCCGGGCCGCCTCCCTGACAGGACGCCCGGCGGCCGTCACCCTGACGGCATGACAGCAGCGGTGCAGGCCGAAGGGCTGACCAAGTACGGCGGCAGGCGACGGGGGCTGGACGACCTCACGCCATGAGAACGCTTCAGCCCGGGATCAGGGGTAGAGCGTGTAGGTCTTGGTGTTGTTGCACACGATCGTGCTCGGGAGGCAGCGCTTGGCCCTGATCGTGATCCGGTCGAGGTTGGTGCGGCTCGTGGACCACTTGAAGCTCTTCTGGCCCTTCTTCCGGCCGGCCTCCTTGTACTCGCCGTAAATTTCGTCGCCGTTGCTCTTCTTGAAGGAGACCTCGACCACGGTCGTCCAGGCGTCGCTCTTGGTGTCCGTCACGCTACCGCGCGCCTCGCCGTAGCCGTTGCTGCAGAGCTTCAGGACGTAGCTGACGAAGCCGTCCTTCGTGTTCAGCTTGCTCCACTTGTCCTTGCAGCCGGACGAAGAGACGCTCGAGGAGGCGGTGGTGGTGGAGGCCGTGGCGGTCGCGGCCGGCGTCAGTACGGCGAAGGCCGCAGAGACCCCGACAACAGTGGCGAGCATCTTCGAGGGGGAGAGCTTCCGCATGAGATTCGATCCTTGTCAGTCAACGAGAACTTCGCGGTGCTCCGCCCGTGATCAGAGCACCGCGAAGAACGCTAAACACCGGCGGTATAGCAGTGGTATGTCCACAGCCTGTCGTGGGCCGAACCCCCTGCCCTGGTCCAATGCCGTTCAGTTGATGATCACCCTCTGGGTCGAACCTGTCGGGGCAGGAGCGCGAGGGTGGGTGGTCCTGCGTGCCGGATGCCCTTGCCGAAGGGGCGGCGTTAGATCAGGGTGGCCGGGGCACAGTGGGTGAGCAGGACCGCATCGAACGCGACCTGGACGCGGCGCTTCACCTGCAGACCGCCGTCCTGGGCGCCCGCCTGCTCGACTGGCCGTGGTCCTGGCCGTCACACGGACCGTTGCGAGGTTGTGACCGTTACGCCGCCCTGCCGCCGTCCAGCGCCAGCCGCAGGCCGAACCCGACGATCACGACGCCGGTGACGCGATCCAGCGCCCGCCGTACCCGGGCGGTGCGCAGCACCCCGCTCATCAGCGTGGCGAACCCGATGAGCACCGCGCTCCACACCAGGCCCTCGCCCACGTGCACCCCCGCCAGCAGCAACCCCATGGCCGCGTGCGGCGCGTCCTGCGGGATGAACTGCGGCAGCATCGCCACGTAGAACGCGCCGACCTTGGGGTTGAGCAGGTTCGTCACCAGCCCGCGCCGGAACCCGGCGCGGAACCCGGCCTCCTGCCCGCCGCCGGCATCGTCGTGCTGCTCCTTGGCGAGCAGCATCCGCGCCCCCATCCACACAAGGTACGCCGCCCCCGCCCAGCGCAGGACGTCGTAGGCGAGCTGGGAGGCGGCCAGCAGCGTGGACAGGCCCACGGCGGCCAGCAGGCCCCACAGGAGCGTGCCCGCCTGGATGCCCAGGACCACGCCCCAGGCGGGCCGCCTCCCGGCCAGCAGCGACGTGCGCAGGATGAGCGCCGTGTCCAGGCCCGGGGTGAGTGTCAGCAATGCCACGACAGCGGCGAACGACCCGACCGATGCTGCTATGTCCATGGCGCCGGAGCCTAGCGGGCTGCCGGTCGCCCGGTCAGGTCGCCGGAACCCGCGCGGGGCCGGGCCGCCGGTCGGGCACCGGTCGTCACGGGACGAGCAGCAGCTTGCCGGTGGTGCGGCGGGCGGCCAGGTCCGCGTGGGCCTGCGCGGCCTCCGCCATCGGGTAGCGGCGCGACACGTTGATGCGCAACCGCCCCGAGGCGATCCAGCCGAAGAGGTCGGCCGCCCGCTGCAGCAGCTCTCCCCGGTCGGCGATGTAGTGCGCCAGGGTCGGCCGGGTCAGGAACAGCGAGCCCTCCTTGTTGAGCCGCTGCGGGTCGACGGGCGGCACCGGCCCGCTGGCCGCGCCGTACAGCGCCATGAGGCCGCGTGGCCGCAACGCCTCCAGCCCGCCGTCGAACGTGGCGGCGCCCACGCCGTCGTAGACGACGTGCATCCGCCCGCGCAGCGCCTCGGCGAAGTCGTCGTAGCGCAGCACCTCGTCCGCCCCGGCCTCGCGTGCCAGCTTCTCCTTCTCGCTGCTCGACACCGTGGTGTACACCTTGGCGCCCCTGAGCTTGGCGAGCTGGACGAGCAACTGGCCCATGCCGCCGGCGCCTGCGTGCACGAGCACGTTGTCGCCCTCCCGCACCGCGTAGGTGGAGTGGGTCAGGTAGTGGGCCGTCATGCCCTGGAGCATCGTGGCGGCTGCCAGCTCGGCCGGAACGTCGCCGGGCACGGGCACCAGCCGGTCGGCGGGGACGACCGCCTTCTCGGCGTAGCTGCCGAGCACGCCGGCCCACGCCACGGTGTCGCCCACGGCCACCCCGTCCACCCCCGGCCCCACGGCGGACACGACACCCGCGCCTTCGGACCCGATGGGGCTGGGCAGGGCGAGCGGGTACGCCCCGGAACGGTGATAGATGTCGATGAAGTTGACGCCGCTCGCCGCGACGTCGACCACCACCTCCCCGTCACCCGGTACCGGGTCGGGATGCTCGGCGTATTCGAGGACCTCTGGACCGCCCTGGGCGGTGATGACTATGGCACGCATGCCTCTAGTCAACTCCCGCCCGCTGGCCCGGATTCCACCGGGATGCCCCGCGGGCGGGATCAGCCCGTGGGTGTCCCGTCAGGGGGTGCGCCGGGGGACCTCGATCCGGGCGAGGGCGCCCGCCTCCAGGGCCACCCAGACAGCGCCGTCCGGCCCGGTCGTGAGACCGTGCGGCTCGGCGGCGGACGATCCGGGCACGGTGGGCAGGCCGAACTCCTCGACGGCGCCGTCCGGCGTGATGCGGCCGAGCCGGTCGGCGCCCCACTCGGTGAACCAGAGGGCGTCGTCGGGCCCGGCCACGATGGCGTGCGGCCGGCACGAGCGGTCGGGAAGGGGATACTCGGTGATCTCGCCCGCGGTGTCGATCCGGCCGATCTGGCCGGCGCCGATCTCGACGAACCACAGCGCGCCGTCGGGTCCGGCCGTGATGCCCACCGGGGCGGCGGCCTGCGTGGGCAGCGGATGGAGGGTCACCTCACCGTGCGGTGTGACGCGGCCGACGGCGTTGGCCTGGTTGAGCGTGAACCACATCGCGCCGTCGGATCCGGCCGCGATGATCGAGGGCATGCCCCCCGGCGCCGGCACCTGGTATTCCGTGATCGCGCCGTCGGGGGTGATCCGCCCGACCTTGTCGGTGTTCAGCCCGGTGAACCACATCGCCCCGTCAGGACCGGCGGCGAGTCCGTACGGCGCCGCCACCTCGAACACCTCCACCTCGAACGCCGTCACCTCGAACGCCGTGGCGTCCGGGGCGGGCACCGTGATGCGCCCGATGCGGCCCCCCTTGAACTCGGTGAACCACACCGCCCCGTCGGCCCCGGCCACGATGACGGTCGGGCCGCCGTCGGCCGGGCTGAGCTGGTGGACGACCGGATCGCGGCCTGGCACCAGCCTGCCGACGCGGCCCTGGTGGACGAGGGTGAACCACAGGGCGCCGTCGGGCCCGGTCGTGACGCCGTACGGCGCTCCGTCGGGAATCATCGTCAGCAAAGGTGTCCTCCAGACACTTCGATCTCCGTGCCCCTGAAGCGCTGCCGCAGGGCGCGGTCGTGCGTGACGACGACGAGCGCGCCCGCGAACCGGTCGAGCGCCTGCTCCAGCTCCTCGGCGAGGTCAGGGGAGAGGTGGTTGGTCGGCTCGTCGAGCAGCAGCAGGTCGCACGGGGTGGCGAGCAGCCGGGCCAGCGCGAGCCTTCGTCGCTGGCCCTCGGACAGCGCCCCCACGCGCAGGTCGAGCGTCTCCGGGCGGAACAGGCCGGTGCCGAGCAGCGCGGCCCGCCGCTCGTCGGGATGGCCCCGGCCGTAGGCGTCGAGAACCGTCAGGGCGGGGTCGAAGGCGCTCTCCTGCCGCAGGTGGCCCACCCGGCAGCGGGCGTGCCGGGCGATGGCGTGCAGCAGCGTGGACTTGCCGGCACCGTTGGCCCCGTGGACGAGCAGCCGCTCGCCCGCCGTGATCGTGAGCGACTCCACCCGGAGCCGGTCGCCGACCCGGACGTCGCGCAGCTCCGCCAGCACCCGGCCGGCCGGCACACCGACGTACGGCCCGTCGTGGCGCGGGGCGGCGGCGGGGGCTGCCGGGCGCCGGTCGCCCGCCGGATCGCCCGGGGCGTGGCCGGTCACCAGCGCGGTGCGGCCGTGAGCGGTCGCGGGGGCGTGGCCGAAGGCGCCGTGGAACCGGAGCGGCCGGGGCGGCGGGAGGACCGGGTCGGCCTCCAGGCGCCGCAGGCGCTCCTGGGCGTTGCGGACCCGGCTTGCGATCGAGCTCTGCACCCGGCCCGCGTTGCGGTCGTAGGCCATCTTGTTGTTGTCGCGCATCGCCCGCCCGGCCGCGACCCGGTGGGCCGTCGTCGCGGCGCGCTCGCGAACCTGACGCACCTCCTCGCACCAGTCGGCGTACGCCTGCTCCCACCGGGCCCGGGCCGCCGCCTTGGCGGCCAGGAAGCCGGAGTAGCCCCCGCCGAACCGGGTGACCGTGCCGTCCTCGACCTCGATCACCGCCGTGACCACCCGGTCGAGGAAGATCCGGTCGTGCGACACGACGACCACCGAGCCGCGGTGCTCGCGCAGCCGCTCCTCCAGCCACGTGACGGCGGACCCGTCGAGGTGGTTGGTCGGCTCGTCGAGCAGCAGCGTCTCCGGCGAGGCGGCCAGCAGGCACGCCAGGCCCAGCCGGGCCCGCTCGCCGCCCGACAGGCCGGCCAGCGTCCGGTCGCGTCGGACGTGGGCCAGGCCGAGGCCGTGCAGCGACCTGTCGACCCGGGCGTCGGCCTCGTAGCCCCCGCGCGCCTCGTAGGCGGTGAGCAACTCGCCGTACTCCTCCAGGAGATCGGCCGGGAGGCCGCCGGAGGCGTCCGCGCCGGGGGCGGCCATGACGGCCTCCAGGTCGCGCATGCGCCGCTCCATCGCCCGCAGACCGGCCAGAGCGGCGTCGACCGCCTGCTGGACTGTGTGATCCGGCGGCAGGTCGAGGGTCTGGCCGAGGTGGCCCACGTCGTCGCCCACGACGGCCTGGCCCTCGTCGGGCCGCTCGATACCGGCGAGCAGCCGGAGCAGGGTGGACTTGCCCGAGCCGTTCTCGCCCACGATGCCGAGGCGCTCGCCCGGCCGGACGGACAGTGACACACCGGACAGGACGCGGCGGTGGTCGTAGGAATGGGAAACGCTTCGCAGGATGGTCAGGATGGAACTCCAATCGCAACTGATGTAGCTTTAGTGTGCCATGAGGGGAACTTAAACGCAACAGGAGTTGTCTTTGGAGACGGTGAAGCGACCCGGCGGGCGCAGCGCGCGGGTGCGTGACGCGGTGCGGCAGGCCACGCTGGCCGAGCTGGCGGAGCACGGGTTCCGCGGTCTGACCGTCGAGAACGTCGCCGAGCGGTCGGGCGTGCACAAGACCACGGTCTACCGGCGCTGGGGCAGCGTCGAAGGGCTGATCTCGGACGCGCTGGAGCTGGCCCGGGAGGAGCCGTGGCCGGTTCCCGACACCGGCTCGATCGACGGCGATCTGCGCGACATCGTGCGGCTCGTGCGGACGGGGTTCGACGATCCGGAGACCGGGCCGGTGGCGTCGGCGTTCGTGGCGGCGGCCATGCAGAGCCCGGACGCGGCGCGGGCGCTGCACGCGTTCTTCCTCGCCCGGCACGAGCAGTCGGCCGAGGTGGTGCGCAGGGCCGTCGCGCGGGGCGAGCTGCCCGCGGCTGTCGACGCGCACGAGGTGATCCGGGTGGCGATCGCGCCCGTCTACTACCGGCTGTTCGTCGCCCACGAGCCGGTGACGGAGCGCGACGCCGACCGCGCGGCCGCCGCCGCCCTGGCCGCCGCCCGCGCAGGAGTGCTCTGAGCCCGTCGACGGGGGCGGGTCACGGCTCCAGCGTGCCGCGGAGCTCGAAGTCGTCGAACGTGGTCTTCATCCGCGACTCGCTGTCCTTGGGCGCGCGGGCGAACAGCCCGAGCGTGCCGTTGCGGATGCCGTTCGGGTCCTCCACCTGGTGCACCCGCTTGCCGTTGACCCACATCGTCAGCCGCACCATGGTGCCCACCTGCTCGCACGACGCCTCGATGCGGGCCGTGCCCGGCAGGCCGTCCACCTGGACCGGCTGGGCCAGCGTGCCGCCCGACCCGTCGACGATGCGCCGGATGCGCGCCTTGCCGGTGGTGTCGACGCCGAACTCGTAGTACGAGTCGTCCTCGGCGGCATGGCAGTAGACGCCGTACTCGCCGCTGCCGGTCACCTGCTCGACCTCGGCCGTGACGGCGACGAGCACGGTCTCGGGCAGCATGGGCGTGGGCGTGGCCGACGGGTCGGGCGAGGTCGTGGGCGTGGCGGTGAGATAGGGCAGCGGGGCCCTGGCCCAGCGCTCCTCGCTGTGCTCCTCGACGTCGAGCCCGTACGTGCCGTCGGTCCGGTAGCCGTAGCTGGCGTCCTCGTCGGCGTCGTAGGTGCCGGGCCAGCCGCCGGTGGTCTGCGTGAAGTCCTCCTGGTAGAGGACCGGGAGCTCGGGCGGACCGCCGGGCGTGAGCAGCGCCCACGCGCCCACGCCGAGCGCCGCGAGGCCGAGCGCGCCGGCGGCCAGGCCCGCGACGAGGCGGCCCCGCGTCCCGCGGGTGGTCCCGAACGGCGGCGTGCCGGTGAACGGCGTCGTCGCCTGCTGCCAGGCCACCTGGACGGTGTGGGCCGCGTGCTCGGGCTGGGCGGAGCGGCCCACCAGGTGGTCGAGCAACTGCTGCGCGGTGGGCCGCGTGGCCGGGTCCTTGCGCAGGGCGGAGGCGACCAGCTCCCGAAGGCCCGGCTCGACCGCGCTGAGGTCGGGCTCGGTGTTGAGCACCTGGTAGACGATCGCGGGCAGCGTGCCGCCGCCGAACGGGGCCTGCCCGCTGGCGGCGAACGCGACCAGGCACCCCCACGAGAACACGTCGCACGCGGGCGAGACCGGCTCCCCGCGCAGCACCTCGGGCGCCATGTACCGGGGCGTGCCGATGAGCTCACCGGTGCCGGTCACCCCGCCGAGCGTGTCGAGTGCCCGGGCGATGCCGAAGTCGATCACCCGCGGGCCGACGGGCGACAGCAGCACGTTGGACGGTTTGAGGTCGCGGTGCACCACCCCGGCGGCGTGGATCGCGGTGAGCGCGGTGGCCACGCTGACGGCCAGGGCGTCCAGGCTGGACCCGGTCAACGGCCCCGACTGCTCGACGGCCTGCTCCAGGTTGGGTCCGGGCACGTACTCCGTGACGACGTAGAGCTGGTCGCCGTCGAGGGCGGCCTCCAGCACCGCGGCGGTGCAGAACCTGCGCACCCGCTGGGCGGCGTCCGCCTCCCGGCGGAAGCGCATGCGGAACTGCTCGTGCTGGCTGAGCTCCGGGTTGATCACCTTGACGGCGACACGTTGCCCGGCGGGGTCCTCGGCGAGATGGACCGTGCCCATCCCGCCTCGCCCCAGCACGCTCAGTAGCCGGTAGCGCCCGATGTGCGAGGATTCACCGCTCACGGCGGGTTAGCTTACCGACATCGCGTCGGGTCCGGGCGGGCCCGACACGGGAACGGCGGCGATGACTCCGCCGCCGGTCACGATCGCGGCGGTGACGCCGGCGGCGCATCACCCCGGCGGGCGAGGGTAGTGCGGTGGGACGGCCCGGCGAACGCCACCGGCGTGGGCGCCCTCGTCCGCGGCCCGACCGGCGCCGATCCCGCCGGCGGGGCGGGCGATCGACTTGCGTTTCGGGCCCTGAGAACATATGTTCGATACGTAGCGCCCGCCTTCCCCCGGGCGGCTCAGCACAGGCACGAGAGCCGCGGGGAGAAGCATCTTGAGCAGACTCTATGGCGACCCGATCGAGGTGTGGACCAGGGACGGGGAGCCCACCCAGTTCGTCTGGCGCGACCGCCTCTACCTCGTGCGCCGCGTCCTCGACCACTGGGTGGTGGCGCGCGAGTGGTGGAAGACGGGGGAGGGCGATCCCGGCGAGCGCCGGTTCTGGCGGGTCGAGGCCGCTCCCGGGCGGATGGTCGGTTCGTACGAGCTGAGGTTCGACACCGCCAGCGGCGGCTGGCTGCTCATGAGGGCGTGGGACTGATGGCGCCCCCGTTCCCCCACCTCAACGTGTGCTCCGCCTACTCGATGCGCTACGGCACGGCCTTCCCGCAGGCGCTGGCGCGACGGGCGGCCGACGACGGGATGGACATCCTGGCCCTCACCGACCGCGACGGCCTGTACGGGGCGGTCAAGCACGCCCAGGCGTGCGCGGACGCCGGGATCGCCCCGGTCTTCGGCGTCGACCTGGCGCTCGCCGGCACGGGCCCCGGCGCCTGGCCCGACCCGCTGCCCGGAATGGGCGCGGGGAGCCTTCCGGGCACGGGGGGCCTCCCCGGGATGGACGGCGTCGGCCACGACGTCCTGCCGCCCCGGCCGGGCGGCCGCCGGCCCAGGCCGCGGACCGGGCCCGGCGCCGAGGACCGCGTCACGGTGCTGGCCCGTTCGCACGGCTGGTCCCGCCTGGCGCGGCTGGTCACGGCCGCCCACCACGCGGGTGAGCGCGGCGAGCCGCGGGTCACCCGCGAGCTGGTGGCCGCGTGCGACGCTCCCGGCTCCGGCGGGCTGGCGGTGCTGCTCGGCCCGCGGTCCGACGTGGGCCGAGCGGTGGCCGAACGCCGCGACGAGCACGCCCGGGCGCTGCTCACCCGGTGGCGTGACGCGGTGCCCGGCGTGGTGGTCGAACTGGTCGACCAGTACGGCTACCGCGACGCCACCAACGCCGCCCGCATGCTCGGCCTGGCCGAGTCGCTCGGCGTGCCCGCCGTGCTCACCAACGCCGTCCGCTACCTCGACCCGGCCGACCACCAGGTGGGCGACGTGCTCGACGCGGCCCGCCAGCTCGTCCCGCTGCACCCGCGCCACCTGGACCGCCCCACCTCCCACGCCCATCTCAAGAGCTCCAAGGACATGCTGCAGGTGGCCGCCAGGATCTGCGGCTCCGACGACGACCGGATCGCGCGCCTGCTGCGCACCACCCGGCGGATCGCCGAGCAGTGCGTGATCGACCCGCTGGAACTGCTCGCGCTGCGGGGCGACCCGCCCGCCCTGCACCTGCCCGAGATCGGCGGCGACCCGGTGCCGCTGCTGCGCCACCGCGTCGAGGACGGGCTGGCCGCCCGCGGCCTCACCCGGTCCCGCGCCGCCCGCGAACGGTTGCGGGCGGAGATGGACATCATCGAGCGCAAGCGCCTGTCCGGCTACTTCGTCGCCGTGTCCGGCATCACCGACATGATCCGCGGCATGGGCATCCGGTGCGCGGTCCGCGGCTCCGGGGCGGGCAGCCTGGTCACCTACCTTCTCGGCATCGGCGAGGTGAACCCCCTCCACCACGGCCTGCTCATGGAGCGCTTCCTGTCGGAGGGCCGCGTCGGCCTGCCCGACATCGACGTCGACGTGGAGTCCGCGCGCCGGCTCGACTGCTACAAGGCCATCTTCGGCCGCTACGGCGAGGAGCGCGTGGCCTGTGTGTCCATGATGGAGACCTACCGGGCGCGCAGCGCCATCCGCGACGTGGCCGGCGCCATGGGGCTGCCGCCGCACGAGATCGACGCCATCGCCAAGGCGTTCCCGCACATCAGGGCCCGGCAGATCACCGCGTCGCTGAGCGACCTGCCGGAGCTGCGCGACAGCCGGCTCGGCGAGGCGGGGCTCGACCGGGTGTTCCGGCTGGCCGAGAAGCTCGACGGGCTGCCCCGGCACATCGCGCTCCACCCGTGCGGGGTGCTCATCGGCAACGCCACCCTGCGCGACCGCACGCCGGTGGAGCGCAGCCTGCTGGAGTTCCCGATGTCGCAGTTCGACAAGGACGACGTGGAGGAGGCCGGGCTGCTCAAGCTCGACGTGCTCGGCGTGCGGATGCAGTCGGCCATGGCCTACACGCTGAGCGAGATCAGGCGGGTGGACGACGTCGAGGTCGCGCTGGACGAGCAGGGCGGTGACGACCCGGCCGTCCAGTACGTGCCCCGCGACGACCAGGAGACCTACGACATGATCTGCGCCGGCCGTACGCTCGGTTGCTTCCAGATCGAGTCGCCCGGCCAGCGCGAGCTCGTCGCCAAGCTGGAGCCCCGCACCATGCACGACCTCATCGTGGACATCTCCCTGTTCCGGCCCGGCCCGGTCAACTCCGACATGGTCACCCCCTACCTGGAGGCCAGGCACGGCTGGCGCGAGCCGCGTTACCCGCACGAACGGCTGCACGGCGCGCTGAAGGAGACCCACGGCGTCGTGGTCTTCCACGAGCAGGTCCTCAAGATCATCGAGGTGATGACGGGCCGCGACCTGTCGTTCGCCGAGATGCTGCGGCGTTCTCTCGGCACGCCCCAGGGCCGGGAGCTGGTGCGCAAGACGTTCGTGCCGCTGGCCCGGGCCAACGGGTTCGACGACGCGACCGTGGAGCGGGCCTGGAAGGTGCTCGACGCGTTCGGCGGTTTCGGGTTCTGCAAGGCGCACGCCGCGGCGTTCGCGCTGCCCACCTACCAGTCGGCCTGGCTCAAACGCCACCACGCGGCGGCGTTCTTCGCCGGGGTGCTCACCCACGAGCCCGGCATGTACCCCCAGCGCGTCATCATCGACGAGGCCCGGCAGTGCGGGGTGACCATCCTGCCGCTCGACGTCAACAGGTCGGGCAAGGACTGGCAGGTCGAACGGCTCGGGCCGCGTCCCCCGGTCCGGGTCGGCGTCCCGGCCGCGGCACTGGCGAGCCCGGAGGAGGGGCCGGAGGAGGGGGCGGCCGGCCCGGTGCGGCGGCGTGCGTTCAAGGCCGAGGAGCTGGGCCGGGGATACGCGCTGCGGGTGCCGTTCTCGGCGGTCAAGGGGGTGAGCGAGGCCGAGGTCGAGCGGATGGTCGCGGGCCGGCCGTACACGTCGCTCGCCGACTTCTGGGACCGCGCCCGGCCCTCCCGGCCGACCGCCGAGCGGATCATCCAGGTGGGCGGGCTGGACGCGCTGCACGACCTCCACCCGGGCGGCCCGCGCTGGCGGCCCGGCCGGCTGACCCGCCGCGACCTGGTGGCCCAGGTGGGCGTCCTGGAACGGGCCTCGTCCTCGGGCATCAGCACCGCCAGGCGTTCCCGGCGCTACACCGCGCCACCCGCCCGGCCCGACCCCGCCCGCTCGGACCCCGCCCGGCCCGACCCCGCTCGCTCGGATCCCGCTCGCTCGGTTCCCGCCCCGTCCGATCGGGTCCGGTCCGATCGGGTCCGGTCCGATGGGGTCCGGTCCGGCGCCGTTCCGGAGCCGCCTGCGGTGCAGCTCCCGCTGGGGTTCGGCGAGCACATCCCGCCGGGCGAGCTGCCCGAGATGACCGAGGCCGAGATGGTCGAGGCCGAGCTGGAGATCCTCGGCATCGACGTCAGCCGCCACGTCATCAGCTTCCACGCCGAGCTGCTCGACGCCGTCGGCATCGTCCGCGCCAAGGACCTGCTGGCCCAGCGCAACGGCGCCGAGGTGCTGGTCGCCGGGGTCAAGGTGGCCACCCAGACGCCGGCCGTACGGTCCGGCCAGCGGGTCATCTTCACCACTCTCGACGACTCGACGGGGCCGGTCGACCTGACGTTCTTCGAGTCGGTGCAGGGCAGGTGCGCGGCGACGGTGTTCGGGGCGTGGCTCATGGTGGCCCGGGGCGTGGTGCGGCGTACCGGCGTCCGGGCGGTCTCGCTGCGGGCGGTCGACTGCTGGGACCTGGCCGCGCTCGACGCGCTGTGGCGGTCGGCCGGCATCGAGGCGGTGCGTGAGGTCCTCGCCCGGCCCTCCGGCGAGCAGGCGCCCGGTGGCGTCGGCGGGCGGCCGATCGAGTACGCCAACGGCTACCGGCTCTCGCCCTACTCCGACCTGGGCGGCCCGGCCGTCATCGCACCGCCGCGCAGGCTGTGGCACTCAAGCCCCGGCAGCTCCGGCCCCACAGCCGCCTGACACCCACGGCCGCCTGACCACCCACGGCAGCTTGACCACCCCAAGGCCGCCTGACCGCCCAAGGGCGCATGGGCACCCACGGCCGCATGGGCACCCACGGCCGCATGGCCACCGGCGCTTGCCGGGCGGCCGCCGCGGGCTCAGCCGGCCTGGCCGATCGGCGCCGATTCGGGGGAGGGCGGGAGCTCCGTCGTGCGGGGCACCACACGCAGCCCGGCGCCGTGGGAGCACTGGGCGCGGGTGACGGTCCGTACGGTCGCCGCGCACAGCGCGGCCGACACCACGAACGCGGCCAGCTCCGCCACCCCCGCCCCCGTGAGGCCGCCCGAGGAGTCGAGCGGCAGCCGGACCGTGATCAGCGCCACCATGACCAGCCAGCTCACCCACCAGGCCGCCAGCAACGCGAGCCAGCGCCCCCGGCGGTCGAGCGGCGGCCGGGTGCCGCGCCACACCTCGTCGAGCAGCAGCGCCGGGGCCAGCAGGTTGACGCCGGGCACCATCCAGGCCAGCACGACCGGCCGGGAGGAGGCCGTGCGGTCGTTGGCCTGGCGGGCACGGACGAGCCAGGTGGTGTAGGCGGCCGCGGCGGCGATCGTGGTGCCGGCGAGCAGCATGATGAGCACGGCGAAGAGCGTCACGGCGCCGACGACCGCCTCGGCGTCGGCCCCGCTGGGCCGGCCGCCGAACGCGGCGAGCTGCTCGGCCAGCCGGTCGGCGCGGGTCTGTTCGAACAGCACGAGCGCGCCCAGGGAGAGGACCTGCGCGGTGAGCGTCACGTAGACGGCGGTGGCGGCTTTGGTGGGTGGTGGCTGGGCATAGCGCACGTTCTTCTCCCCCCTGGGCCATGCGCTGGGTACTCCTTAACTTCTATCCCGCCGGCCTCACTGTTAATCAGCTCACCACGCCGGATTCCCACGCCCAAGCTGCGATTTCCACGCGATTGCGGACACCGAGTTTCGCCTGGATGCTCCCGAGGTGCGTCTTCACCGTGGACAGCGAGACGAACAGCTCGGCGGCCACCTCCTGGTTGGTGCGCCCCCTGGCCACCAGGCGCACGACGTCGAGCTCCCGGTCGGTCAGCGGGTCGTTCGCCGGGCCGCTGACGCGCCGCGGCTTGGCCAGGTGCTGCAGCAGCCGCACGGTCACCGACGGCGACACCAGCGCCTCGCCGCCCGCCGCCGCCTTGACCGCCTCGATGAGCAGCGTCGGCCCGCTGTCCTTGAGCAGGAAGCCGGTGGCCCCGGCCCGCAGCGCGCCGTAGACGTACTCGTCGAGGTCGAATGTGGTGACGATGACCACCCGCAGCGGGTTCTCGACGCCCGGGCCGGCCAGCACCCGCGTCACCTCCAGCCCGTCGAGCTTGGGCATCCGGATGTCCAGCAGGCACACGTCCGGGCGCAGCCGCCTGGCCTCGGCCACGGCCTCCGCGCCGTCGGCGACGGCGGCCACGACCTCCATGTCGGGCTGCGCGTCTAAGATCATCTGAAAGCCGGTGCGGACGAGTTCCTGGTCGTCGGCGACGAGCACGCGAATAGTCACGGCCCCAACTCTAGGATCGGCCGTTCGGACGAGGCGCAACCGGACGCACGGCCGATCCGCCGCCGGCTCCCTCGCCGCGAGACTCGTCGGCATGAACGACGTGCTCGCTGGACGGGCTTTGACCAAGAGATTCGGGCAGACGGTCGCCCTGGGCGGCGTGGACATCGCCATACGGGCCGGGGAGGCTGTGGCGATCATGGGGCCGAGCGGATCGGGCAAGTCCACACTGCTCCACTGCCTGGCCGGCATCATGAAGCCCGACTCGGGTGAGGTGCACCTGCTCGGCGCGCGCATCGACGCCATGCGCGAGCGCCAGCGCAGCGCCCTGCGCCGCACCCGGTTCGGCTTCGTCTTCCAGTTCGGCCAGCTCCTGCCGGAGCTGCCCGCCGAGGAGAACGTGGCGCTGCCCCTCATGCTGGGCGGCGTCGCCAGGACCGAGGCGGTGCGGCGGGCCCGCGAGTGGTTCGCCCCGCTCGGCCTCGGCGGAATGGAGGGCAGGCGGCCGGGTGAGCTGTCCGGCGGCCAGGCGCAGCGGGTCGCCATCGCCCGGGCGCTGGTGACCAAGCCCGCCGTGGTCTTCGCCGACGAGCCGACCGGCGCGCTCGACCAGAGCACCGGCCACGACACGATGCGGCTGCTCGTGGAGGCCACCAAGCACAACGGCGCCTCCCTCATCGTGGTCACCCACGACCCGGGTGTGGCCGGCTGGTGCGACCGCATGGTCGAGGTGCGCGACGGCCGGCTGCTCACCGCCGGGATGGCGGCATGAACCTCGGCCTGACCTGGCGGCTGCTGAAGGGCGGCGGGCGCAAGGGCATGCTCGGCGCCTGGCTCACGCTGGGCGCCGTCGCGGTGTCCACGGCGCTGCTGCTGTTCGCGGTCGCCGCGAACTTCGCCTTCGCCGACCGCGCCGACCGCAGCGCGTGGCGCAACCCGGTCGCGGCGCCGGCCCAGCCGGCGGGCGCGGCGGGCGCGGGGGGCAAGGCCGTGGCGGTGGAGGCCAGGCGGCACGACTACGTGCGCGGCGAGCAGATCACGGTCGTCGACCTGGCCGCCCTCGTCCCCGGGGCGCCCGCCCCGCCCGGGATGCCGCGCTTCCCCGCGCCCGGCGAGGTGTGGCTCTCGCCGGCCCTGTCCGAACTGGCCGCGCGGCTGCCCGCCGACCAGCTCGCCCGGCGCTATCCGAAGCCGGCCGGCGTGCTCGGCGACGAGGCGCTGGTCCACCCGGACGAGCTGGTCGCCGTGGTCGGGCACCGGCCGGACGCGCCCGCGATGACGGCCGAGCGCGCGCGTGACTGGATCGTCGGCTCCACCCCGGTCAAGATCGATTCCTTCGCCGGGGAGCCCACCGAGGACTCGGAGGGCTACCAGGTGCTGGCGCTCATCGCCGGCGTGCTCATGGTCGTGCCGCTGCTGGTCTTCGGGGGCGCGGCGGCCCGGCTGACCGTGGCGCGCAGGGACCAGCGGCTGGCCGCGCTGCGGCTGGTCGGCGCGACGCCGGGCCAGGTTGTCGGCATGACCGTGGCGGAGGCGGTGATCGTCGCATTCGCCGGCGCGCTGGCGGGCACGGCCGCGTACGCGCTGGCCGTGCCGCTGCTGGCCCGCATCGAGATCGGGGGCGGCCCGTGGTTCGTCTCCGACCTGTGGCCGCACCCGCTCGTCCTGGCCGGGGCGATCGTGGCCGTGCCGCTGCTGGTGGGCCTGTCGGCCGTGGCGGGGCTGCGCCGGGTCGTGGTCAGCCCGCTCGGGGTGGCCAGGCGGGAGACCCCGCCCGCCCTGCGCGCGGTCAGGGTCGTCGCGCTGCTCGCGGTGCTGGCCGTCGTGCCCACGCTCACCCAGGGCACCAGCGTGGCGATCATCGCGGTGGTGATCGGGCTGGCGTTCCTGTGCATCAACCTGGTCGGGCCGTGGGTGGTCGGCCTCATCGGCCGGATCACCGCCGCCTCGGCGCGCTCGCCGGCCCGGCTGCTGGCCGGCCGGCGGCTGGTGGACGACCCGCGCTCGGCCTGGCGCACGGTGAGCGGCGTCGCCCTGACGGGGTTCGTCGCCGGGTTCCTGGGCCTGCTGACCCCCGGCGCGTTCACCAGCGACGCCGCCGCCGACCAGCTCCGGGTGACCGCGCCGGCGGGTCAGGTGGCCGCCGTGGCGGAGCAGGCGCGGCAGCGGCTGGAGGCGGCGGGCGTGACCGCCACGGTCGAGCCGGTGAAGGACACGGTGGTCGCCGCGCTGGGCGGCGGGGCGGGGGAGGACGTCCTCGACCGGGCGCGCACGGCGCTGGCGGGGCTCGTGCCCGGCCGCACGCCGACGACGGAGGCCGACGAGGAGCGCTTCGGCGTCCAGATCTTCGCCGACATCGGCACGGGCACCATCGTGGTGCTCTCGGTGTCCTTCCTGGTGGCCATCGCCAGCGCGGGCATCACGGCCGCCTCGTCGATCCTCGACCGGCGCCAGACGTACGGGCTGCTGCGCCTGGCGGGAACGCCGCTGGAGGTGCTCGACCGGGCCCGCCGGGCCGAGACGCTCGTCCCGCTGACCGTTATGGGCGGCGGCGCGATCGCCGTCGGCGCGTTCTGCGGGATCCCCTTCATGGTCACGTCGGTGAACGTGTCGGGCCTGGTGACGCTCGGGGCGTGCGTCGTGGCGGGGTTCGCCGGGGTGGTCGGGGCGGGGGCGCTGAGCAGGCCGCTGCTGCGGTCGGTGACCGCCGACCCGGCGCCGCGGCCCGACTAGCGGCCGTCAGCCCAGCACGAGGTCGCGGACGATCGTCAGCGACTCCTCGTCGCGCGGGCCCATGACGAGCAGGGACGTGACGGGGGAGGAGCGCCACAGCTCCAGGCGCTCCTTGATCCGGCCGGGCGGACCGACCAGCGAGATGCCGTCGGCCAGCTCGTCCGGGATGGCGTGGAACGCCTCGTCCCTGCGGCCCTCCAGGTAGAGCGCCTGGATGCGCTCGGCGGCCTCGGCGTAGCCCATCCTGCCGATGATGTCGGCGTGGAAGTTGCGCTGCCGCGCGCCCATGCCGCCGATGTAGAGGGTGAGCATCATCTTGACGCCGTTCAGCGCGGCTTTGACGTCGTCGGAGATGACGACCATGACCATGGCGGCGATGTCGAAGTCCGGCCCCCTGCCGGCGAGCGCGTCGCCGTACATCTCCTCGATCTTGCCGGGGAAGGCGAACAGCGGCAGCCAGCCCTGGGCGATCTCGGCGGCCAGGGCGACGTTCTTCGGGCCCTCCGCGCCGAGGTAGACGGGGATGTCCGGGCGCAGCGGGTGGGTGATCAGCTTCAGCGGCTTGCCCAGTCCGCCGGGCAGGGGGAGCGGGTAGTGCGGGCCGTCGCTGGTCACGGGCTCCTCGCGCCGCCACACCTTCCGCATGATCTCGACGTACTCGCGCGTCCTGGCCAGCGGTCGGGCGAACGGCCGGCCGTACCAGCCCTCGACCACCTGCGGCCCGGAGGCACCCACGCCGAGCAGCAGCCGGCCGCCCGTAAGATGGTCGAGTGTCATCGCGGTCATCGCGGTGGCGGCCGGAGTACGGGCCGAGAGCTGGGCGACCGACGTGCCGAGCTTGATGCGTGAGGTCCGGGCGCCGTACCAGGCGAGCGGCGTGAAGGCGTCGCTGCCGTAGGCTTCGGCGGTCCACACCGAGTCGTAGCCGAGCCGCTCGGCGGCAAGCACCGTCTCGGTGGCGTCGTCGGCGTGCCGCTGCCAATACCCCAGGTTCAGGCCGAGCTTCATGGAAACCTCCGGAATTTAGTTCTATTACGGCTCCGGTGGACCGGGGTGTCAATGCAAGATCCTCCGGGGAGATGAAAACGCGTGGTCAAAAGTCTGTGCCGAATTCTCGGCGTGGTGGCTCTGCTCTTGACGGCGGCCGAGCCCACGGTGGCCGCAGGGGAGGCCCGCGCGGCCAAGCCCAACATCATCATGGTGCTGGCGGACGATCTCGACAGCGGGCACCTCGATCACTTCCCCAACATCACCCAGCACCTGGTGCGCCAGGGCGCCACGTTCGACCGCTTCTTCGTGACGAACTCCTGGTGCTGCCCCTCCCGCGCGTCGATCCTGCGCTCCCAGTACGTGCACAGCCACGGCGTGCTGACCAACACCGCGCCCGAGGGGGGCTTCGACCGCTTCTTCACCCAGGGCCTGGAACGTTCCACGCTGGGAGTGTGGATGCAGCAGGCCGGATACCGCACCGGCCTGATGGGCAAATACCTCAACCACTATCCCGGCACCAGCGCCGCCCCGACCTACGTGCCGCCGGGCTGGAACGACTGGGCCGTGCCCGTGCGCAGGCTCTACCACGAGTACGGCTACCGGCTGAACGAGAACGGCAACCTCGTCGACTACGGCTGGGCGGAGGACGACTACCTCTCCGACGTGCTCGCCCGCAAGGCCTCCGACTTCATCACGACCAGCACCGAGCCGTTCTTCCTCTACCTCGCCCCGATCGGCCCGCACAACCCGGCCAACCCGGCGATCCGCCACATGGACGAGTTCATCCTCGACGAGGCACCCCGGACGCCGTCGTTCAACCAGGCCGACGTCAGCGGGGAGCCCGCCTGGCTGCGAGAGACGCCCCCGCTGACCGACGACCAGATCGCCCGGATCGACGAGCGCTACCGCACCCGGATGCGGTCCATGCTCGGCGTGGACGACCTGGTCGGCACCGTGATCGACACCCTGGCCAGGACCGGCAAGCTGAACGACACCTACGTCGTCTTCGCCTCCGACAACGGCTTCCATCTCGGCACCCACCGGCTCAAGCAGGGCAAGACCACCCCCTTCGAGGAGGCCATCAAGGTGCCGTTCGTGGTGCGCGGGCCGGGCGTGCGGCCGGGCTCGGTCGTCAGCGACATGGCCTCGACGGTCGACATCGCGCCCACGTTCGCCGAACTGGGCGGGGGGCAGGCCGCGCCGTTCGCCGAGGGCCGGTCGCTGGTGCCGCTGCTGCGCGGGCAGCGGCCCGCGCCATGGCGGCAGAACGTGCTCGTCGAGTTCGCCAGGCCGGCCAGCCAGGCGTCGGCCGCGCAGACGCCCGTGCCGCCCTACCAGGCGCTGCGCACCGCGACCCACACCTACGTCAAGTACTCCACGGGCGAGATGCAGCTCTACGACCTGACGAACGACCCCTACCAGCTCCACAACCTGATCCGCATCGCCGATCCCGCGCTGCTGCGCGACCTCGACGCCCGCCTGCAGGCCATGGTCGCCTGCTCGGGCGCCACCTGTCGCGAGGCCGACACCCGCGGCGGCTGACCGGCTGGCGCAAAAAGGGCCGACGCGGGTCCGGCGTTCAGCCCGCCGGCCCGGGGCCGGCTTTCAGTCCGGCAGGTCGGGCAGCAGCGAGGGGTAGGCGCGGCCCAGGTGGGCGGTCACCGCCCGGATCGCGTCGCCGGGGTCCCCATCGCGCACGGCCCGCAGGATGCGCCGGTGGTCCTCCTGCAGGCCGGAGGTGTCGCCCAGGCGCACGACCGCCTCGACGGCGTACCTGCCGAGGGAGTCGCGCAGCGAGCGCATGAACGCGGCCAGCAGCCGGTTGCCCGACGCCTCGGCGAGGGCGCAGTGGAAGGCCGTGTCGTGCTCCACGAACTCCTCGGGGGAGCGCGCCCGGTCCATCGCCGCGATGGCCTCGGCCAGCCCGGAGACGTCGGGGCGGCCGGTGGCCGCCCGCGCCGCCGCCCAGCGTTCGATCATCAGGCGGGTGTCGATCACCTCGCGGGGCTCCAGCGCGGCCAGGCCGAGGTGCAGCCGCAGCAGGTCCGTCAGCGCGCTGTCGGGTCTGGAGACCAGCACCGCGCCGGCGTCCGGACCGCGTCCCACCTGCGATGAGACCACGCCGAGCGTCTCCAGCACGCGCATGGCCTCGCGGACCGACGAGCGGCTCACGCCGAGCTGCTCGGCGAGCTGCCGCTCGGGCGGCAGCCGGTCGCCGGCCGTCAGCCCGTCCTCGCTGATGCGGTGCTCGATCTGAGCCAGGACGTCCTCGAACGTCCGGGTCTTCTTGACGGGCCGCCAGCCGGTCAACAGGGTCCCCCTCTGGTGGTTTGCTATGGTCTGACCATACTGTGGTCAGACCATATGCCAGAACCTCTCGGAAGGAGAGTCGTGCGAGTCGCCCTGTTCATCACGTGCGTGAACGACACGCTCTTCCCCGGCACGGGCAAGGCCGTCGTGTCGCTCCTGCGCAGGCTGGGCTGCGACGTCGACTTCCCGGCCGCCCAGACGTGCTGCGGGCAGATGCACGTCAACACGGGCTACCGCGACGAGGGGGTACGGCTCGCGCGCCACTTCACCGAGGTGTTCGCCGGCTATGACGCCGTCGTGGCCCCGTCGGGATCGTGCGCCGCGATGGTGCGCGAGCAGTACCCCAAGCTGGTCCGGCCCGGGAGCAGGGGCGCGACGGCCATCGCCGAGGTGGCGCCCCGGGTCCACGAGCTGTCGGAGTTCCTGGTGGACGTGCTCAAGGTCGAGGACGTCGGCGCATATTTCCCGCACCGGGTGACATATCACCCCACGTGCCACTCGCTGCGCGGGCTCCACCTCGGCGACCGGCCCACCCGCCTGCTGCAGCAGGTCCGCGGCCTCGAACTCGTCCCCCTGCCCGGGGCGCAAGAGTGCTGCGGCTTCGGCGGCACGTTCGCCGTCAAGAACCCCGCCGTCTCCGCCGCGATGGGCGCCGACAAGGCGCGCAACGTCCTCGACACCGGAGCCGAGGTGCTCTGCGCGGCCGACAACTCCTGCCTCATGCACATCGGCGGCACGCTCAGCAGGCAGCAGACCGGCATCCGGGTCATGCACCTGGCCGAGATCCTGGCCGCCACGGACGGGGGAACCCGGTCATGAGCGCCACCTTCCTCGGCATGCCCGGCGACTTCCCGACGAACGCCGCGCGGGCCGTAAAGGACTCCCAGCTCCGCTACAACCTGCGCAAGGCCACCCACACCATCCGCGGCAAGCGCGCGGCGGTCGTGGACGAGCTGCCCGACTGGCACGAACTACGCGCGGCCGGCAAGGCCGTCAAGGACGAGACCCTCCGCCACCTCGACCGCTACCTCCTCCAACTGGAGGAGGCCGTCACCGCGGCGGGCGGGCACGTCCACTGGGCCAGGGACGCCGCCGAGGCCAACCGCATCGTCGCCGACCTGGTCAAGGCCACCGGCGAGACCGAGGTCGTCAAGGTCAAGTCGATGGCCACCCAGGAGATCGGCCTCAACGAGGCGCTCGCCGCCGAGGGCATCACCGCCTACGAGACGGACCTGGCCGAGCTGATCGTGCAGCTCGGCGACGACTTCCCCAGCCACATCCTGGTGCCCGCCATCCACCGCAACCGGGCCGAGATCCGCGAGATCTTCCTCGACAAGATGGGCGACGCGCCGCCCGGCCTCACCGACGAGCCCGCCGCCCTGGCCGAGGCCGCCCGGCTGCACCTGCGCGAACGGTTCCTGCGCAGCAAGGTCGCCGTCTCGGGCGCCAACTTCATGATCGCCGAAACGGGCACCCTGGTCGTGCTGGAGTCCGAGGGCAACGGCCGCATGTGCCTGACGCTGCCCGAGACCCTGATCAGCGTGGTCGGCATCGAGAAGCTGCTGCCCACCTGGCGCGACCTGGAGGTGTTCCTGCAGTTGCTGCCCAGGAGCTCCACCGGCGAGCGGATGAACCCGTACACGAGCACCTGGACCGGCTCCGCCGAGGGCCAGGACTTCCACCTGGTGCTGCTGGACAACGGCCGCACCGACGTCCTCGCCGACGAGGTGGGCCGCCAGGCGCTGCGTTGCATCCGCTGCTCCGCCTGCCTGAACGTCTGCCCCGTCTACGAGCGGACCGGCGGCCACGCCTACGGCTCGGTCTACCCGGGCCCGATCGGCGCCATCCTGACGCCCCAGCTGCGCGGCATGTCCTCCGAGCTCGACGCCTCCCTGCCGTACGCCTCCAGCCTGTGCGGCGCCTGCTACGAGGTGTGCCCCGTCGCGATCGACATCCCCGAGGTGCTGGTGGACCTGCGCGCCAAGGCGCCCCACGGGGCGGCCGAGCGAGCCGGCATGCGGGTGGCCGGCTGGATACTCAACGACCAGGCCCGGCTGGCCAGGGCCCAGCACGCGGCGATCCGCCTGCGCCGGCTGGTGCCCAAGCGGCTGCCCGGCCCCCTGTCGGCGTGGACCGACACCCGGGACCTGCCCGAGATCCCGGACGAATCCTTCAGAGACTGGTGGGAGCGAGAAGGGTGAGCACGAGACAAGGCGGCGCGCGCGAGGAGATCCTCGGCCGGATCAGGCGCGCCGTCGAGGGCGCCCCCGAGGTGGAGATCCCGCGCGGCTACCGCACCACGACGGACGTGGCCGACCTGGTGGAGCTGTTCGCCGAGCGGGTGCGCGACTACCGGGCCATCGTGCACGTGCTGCCCGCCGCCGGCGTGCCCGCCAAGGTGGCCGAGCTGGTGGCCGGCCGCAGCATGATCGTCCCCGACGGGCTGCCCGCCGAGTGGGCGGCCCCCGCCCCCGGCGTGGACCCGCGCTCGGCGGACGGGGTGCTCACCGGGTGCGCGGTGGCGATCGCCGAGACCGGCACGATCGTCCTCGACACCGGCCCCGGCCAGGGCACCCGCGAGCAGACGCTGGTGCCCGACTACCACCTGTGCGTGGTGCGCGCCGACCAGGTCGTCGGAGGGGTGCCGGAGGCGGTCGCCAGGCTCGACCCGGCCCGTCCCCTCACCTGGATCAGCGGCCCCTCCGCGACCAGCGACATCGAGCTCAACAGGGTCGAGGGCGTCCACGGCCCCCGCACCCTCGAAGTGATCATCAGTACCTGATGACGGCCGCCACGTCCGGGACCTGGCCGGTGAACCACAGCTCCGCGTCGGTCATCGCCGCCGCCCTGGCCAGCGCGGAGTCGGCTTGGTCCTGGACCGGCTCCTCCACGCCCCACCGGCGCAGCTCCTCGGCGTCTGTCGCGAGCTGGGTGCCGCCCTCGCCGATCCACACCGGCTCGGGCAGCTCACCGGGCGAGAGCACGGCGTGCACCCGGCCCTCGCGCAGCGCGTGGAACACCGGCCCCAGCCCGACGGGGCCGGCCGCCTCGCGGTGCCGGTCGAGCAGCTCGGCACGCCGGCCGTCCAGCCACTCGTCGAGCGCGCGTTCCACGTCCCGTTCGAACCCCCCGTGGTCGGAACGGCTGCCGTGCTCCACCATCATCACCCGGTCGGCGGCCTTGGTGCCGAGGTGGTCGCAGAGCAGCGAGCGCGACTTCGGCTCACCGGCCACGATGACCAGCTCGGCGCCGAGCCGCCGCACCTGGTCGTCGATCTCCTCGGCGACGAGGGTGGCGTTCCTCTCCCAGGTCTCCTCCACGGCGCTCTCGTAACGCCGCTGCGACCAGCCGCCCTGCGCGGTCTTCTGCAGCGGCCACGACTCGGCCTGCACCGTGGACGTCCGCGGCGAGCCGCCGCCGAAGACGGTCAGCTCCGCGCCCGCGTGGTCCACGATGACCCGCAGGTGCGGCACGTTCTCCCCGCGCCGCATCAGCATGGGCGTCACGTGCGGCAGCGGCGCCCACACCGCCAGCTCCTCCGCCGGCGGCCCCGGGAACTCCTCCGCGAGCACCACGTCCCCGTGCGTGGCGAACAGCGCCCGGCCCGCCGCCGGCCGCGTGGCCCACTCCCGCAGGGCCTCGACCGTCGCGCGATCGGCGTCGTCGCTCAGCCGGTCACGGATGCTGCGCCAGCGGATCTCCCGGTCCTGGTCGATCAGCGCGCCCAGATAGACCGACGCGTACGGCCCGCGGCGTTCGTACAGCGGCCTGATGAAGTCGAGCCGCACAAGTCACCACCTCCGCCTCTCCTTGCCCAGGCCCAGCGCCTCGGCCACCGCCGCCACGTTGGCGAAGCGCCCGCCGGGCAGCGAACGGACCAGGTCCACGATGGGGTCGGGCGTAGCGGAGCGTTCCACGTGGCGCAGCAGGTCCTGCCCGGAGGCCGGGAAGTCGGCGTCACTGAGCCACTTGGCCAGCTCGCTGCGGCGGTCCACACCCTGCTGGGTGATCCCCTCCGGGGTGCCCGGCTCGTGCCCGGGGGCGTAGGTGCGGGGAGTGTCCTCCTCCCCGGGGACGGGCATGGGTTCCGGCTCCTTCCACTCCTCCACGTGGGTCGGGCCGCCGCCGCGGACCATCCCCTCGGTCTCGTGCTTCTGCTGCTCGTCGACGCGACGGGTGTGCTTGGCGCTTCCTCGATCCATCGTTGTCACTCCTCTCCTTCGCGCACCTACCCCCGCTTTTCCCGGCAAACATCGCCGCTGTGTACGCTGCCGACGTGTTCGATCCCGATGTGACGGTCATCACTGGACGGCTCCTGCTTCGTCCCTTCCGCCCGGATGATGAGGCGCGGGTCAGGTCCATCGTCGGGTCGGGCACCGCCTTCCTGCCCCCCGGCGCCCCCACCCACGTGGCGGGCGTGCCCGCCTGGCTGTCCACCGGCGTCCACGACCTGCAGCGCTCCGGTCAGGGCGTGCACCTGGCGATGACCGACGCCGACGGCCTCATCGTCGGCGCCATCAGCCTCTTCAAGACCTCCTGGGGCGCCGGCACCACCGAGGTCGGCTACGGCGTGCACCCCCTCCACCGCGGCCGCGGCTACGCCACCGAGGCCGTGCGCGGCCTGACCGACTGGGTCTTCGCCGCCACCGACCTGCGCCGGATCGACCTGACCGCCAACCTCGACAACCTCGCCTCCCTCCGCGTCGCCCAGAAGGCCGGCTTCACCTGGGAAGGCGTGCTGCGCCAGGCCAGCCTGGAGGCCGACGGGCCGCACGACCTGGTCATGTTCGGCCTGCTGCGCGGCGACGACCGCGCCCCGGCCGACAGCCTGCCCCCCGTCGAGCTGCGCGGTGACCGGCTGCTGCTGAGGCCCCTCACCGAGCGGGACGTGCCCGACCTGGCCGCCACCGCCGCCGACCCCGTCACGCAGGCCCACACCGGAGTGCCGCGCGGCTACACCGAGGACCACGCCCGGTCCTTCGTCGCCGCCGCCGAGCTGATGCGCGTCCGGGGGCAGGGCATCGCGTGGGCCGGCGTGGAGTGCGCCGGCGGGCGGTTCGCGCTGAACGTGGACCTGCGCGACATCGACTGGGTCAACCGCACCGCCGAGGTCGGCTACATGACCGCGCCGTGGGCGCGCGGCCGCGGCTATGCGGGAGAGGCAGTGCTCGCCGTCGCGCGATGGCTGTTCGGCACGTTGGTGTTCCAGCGCCTGCTGCTGCGGGCCGCCGTCTCCAACCCGGCCTCGCAGCGCGTCGCCGAGAAGGCCGGCTTCACCCGCGAGGGCGTCGCGCGCAACGCCCTGCGCGGAGAGGACCTCGTCGTCTACAGCCTCGTCCCCGGTGACCTGGTGTAGCTCCGGCACGTCTGGTGAAACGCCCCGGAAACGGTCACTCTTGGTGGTGAAGGCGGTGAGGCGTCATGATCACGGTGGTCGGCTGGGACGGATCGGAGCTGTCGGCCGGGGCGATCGACCGGTTGCGCGAGGCGGCGCTCGTCGTGGGACCCGACGCCGTCGTCGGCCGGCTCAGGCTCACCGCAGCGACCACCGGTGACGAGACGCTGCTCGACACCCTCGACCGCCACGCCGAACACGGCGAAGGCCCCGTCGTCGTGGTCGCCGAGGGCGATCCCGGCTTCTTCGGCGTGGTACGCGAGCTGCGCGCCCACGGCCTGCGCCCGGAGGTGCTGCCCGCCACGTCGCTGGTCACCCGCGCCTTCGCCTGCGCCGGGCTCAACTGGGAGGACGCCCTCGTCGTCGCCCCCTCCGGGCCGCACCAGCTCAGCCGGGTCGTCAACGCCTGCCGCGCGCACCCCAAGGTCGCGCTGCTCGTCACCCCCGGGGTCGGGCCGGCCGAGATCGCCCGCGAGCTGGCCCCCACCACCCCGCGCGCGCTCATCGTCTGCGAGGACCTCGGCGGTCCCGACCAGCGCGTCACCCACAGCCGCATGGGCGAGGCGACCACGCGCCCGTGGAAGGACCCCGACGTCGTGCTCGTCGTCGACCCGCTGCACAAGGGCGCGCCGCCGGGCTGGGTCGCGGGTGCGCGACCCGGCCCGGCCGAGTGGGCGCTGCCGTTCGGCGGGCGCATCCCGCCGGAGGTCAGGGCGTACGTCCTGGCCAAGCTCGGGCCGCGGCTCGGCGACCTGGTGTGGGACGTCGGCTCCGGCTCCGGTGAGATCGCCGTCGAGTGCGCCCGCCTCGGCGCCGCCGTCATCGCCGTCGAGCGCGACGCGCACTCCTGCGCCCGGATCCGCGCCGCCGTCCTCGACCACGGCGTCAAGGTCGCGCTCACCCGTGGCCAGGCCCCGCCCGCCCTCGAACCCCTGCCCGACCCCGACGCCGTCTTCGTCGGCGGCGGCGGCCCCGACGTGATCGTGGCCTGCGCCGCCCGCCGTCCCCGCTCGCTGGTCTGCGTGGTCAAGACCCTGGAACGGGTGCCCGCCGTGCTCGACCGGCTGCGCGAGCACGGCTACCGGGCGGAGGGCACCCAGATCCTCGCCTCCCGGCTGACCGTGCGACCCGACGGCTCGCACGGGCTGGCCGCCTCCGACCCCGTCTTCGTCGTCCACGCGGTGCCGGCGCACCCAGCGTGACCTGTCCCTCACCGCCACGCATCGGATATCCTCGCGTGTCTTTGTCTACCACCGGAGTAAGTCTCGATGAAGCCGCCGCTCCTGCTGATCGGGCAGGGCTCGAACGATGACGCGGACTCGGCGGAGTTCGGCAGGTTCGTCCACCGGCTCCGCTGCCGGCTCGACCAGAAGGCCGCCGACGTGTCCGGCGGCTACCTCGAAAGGGCGACGCCGCGGTTGAGCGACTCCGTCGCCTCCCTGGTGGCCCGAGGACACCACCGTCTCGTCGCGCTCCCCCTGAGCCTCAACCGGGTCGGCGAGGAGTACCCCGCCGCCATGGAACGCGAGCAGCAGCGCCACCCCACGCTGATGTACGACTACGGCCGGCACCTCGGGCCGGACCCTCGCGTCCTCGCCCTGCTGGCCGAGCGGCTCAACGACGCCGCCACCGAGATGCCCCGGCTGCGCCCGCTGGAGCTGGTCGGCGGCCGGCCCCGGCTGCGCGCCGTCGAGGCGGGCATCGCCGACCTGCATCCCGGCCACATCGAGCCGGGGGAGACCGCCGTCGTGCTGGTCGGCGAGGGCTCCACCGACCCGTCGGCCAACGCCGAGATCCACCGCGTGTCCCGGCTGTTCTGGGAGACGCACGCGTACGACTTCATGACCGTCGAGACGGCGTTCGTGTCCGTCACCCCGCCCGGGGTGCCCGGCGGGCTCGAACGCTGCCGCCGGCTCGGGGCCAAGCGCGTCATCGTGGTCCCCTACCTGCTGTTCGCGGGAGGCATGCTCGAACGGGTGTGGGCGCAGGCGCTGGCGTACGGCGCCGGGCACCCCGAGCTGGACATCCGGTGCGCCGAGGTGATCGGCGACTGCGAGACCCTGGCCGACGTCGTGATCGACCGTTACGAGGAAGCACTCCAACTGGTCCCCTGAGCCGGTCGCGGCCTGGCATGCTCCCTCCGTGGGCCGTCCCGGCCCACTGCCGACCCGCCCTGTTCTGCCGCGATCCGCCCGTCGCCCGCCCGTGAACCGCCCGTCGCCCGTCCGTTGTCCCGCCCGTGAACGCCCGTCGCCCGTCCGTGATTCGTCCGTGATTCGTCCGTGGAGGTACGCCGTGCTCGCCGAGACGCTCGCCGAGATCCGCCCCGCCGACCCGCGCGCCCTCGCGGACGCCCGCACGCACCAGGACCGCCTCACGAAGCCGCGCGGCTCGCTCGGCGCTCTGGAGGAGGTCGCGATACGGCTCGCGGGCGCGGCCGGCACCAGCCCGCCGCCCATGCCGGCCCCCGCCGCGCTGGCCATCTTCGCGGCCGACCACGGGGTGCACGCCCAGGGCGTCAGCCCGTGGCCCCAGGAGGTCACGGTCCAGATGGTCGCCAACTTTCTGGCGGGCGGGGCCGTGGCCAACGCCTTCGCGGCCCAGTCCGGCGCGTCGGTGACCGTCGTGGACGTCGGCGTCGCCGCCGACCTGCCCGATGCTCCCTCCCTGCTCAAGCACAAGATCGCATACGGCACGGCCGACCTGTCCGTGGGGCCCGCGATGAGCGTCGACCAGGCCGTACAGGCGCTGGAGGCCGGCATCTCGGTGGCCCGCGGCCTGGTCCAGGGCGGCGCCCGGTGCCTGATCACCGGTGACATGGGCATCGCCAACACCACCGCCTCCGCCGCCCTCATCGCGGCCTTCACCGGCCACGACCCGGCCGAGGTGACCGGTCGCGGCACCGGGATCGACGACGAGACCCACGCGCGCAAGGTGGCCGTCGTCCGCCGGGCGATCGAGGTCAACGACGCGGCCACCGTCGGCTCCCAGCCCAGCGACGCGCTGCGCGTCCTGGCCGCCGTCGGCGGCTTCGAGCACGCGGCCATCGCCGGCTTCGTCCTGGGTGGCGCGGCCTGCCGGGTGCCGGTCATCCTCGACGGTGTCATCGCGGGCGCGGCGGCCCTGGTCGCCACCGCGCTCGACCCCGCCGCCGTCGACCACTGCATCGCGGGGCACCGCTCCGCCGAACCAGGTCACGCCGTCGCGCTCGCCGCCCTCGGCCTGCGCCCGCTCGTGGACCTGGAGCTCCGGCTCGGCGAAGGCACCGGCGGCCTGCTCGCCCACCCCCTCGTCTGCGCCGCCGTACGGGTGATGCACGACGTCGCCACCTTCGACTCGGCAGGCGTGTCCGAGAAGCAGGCGTGACCCCGCCCGGAAAGGCACGCGGCCGCACCGGCGTGACCACACCATGGAAGGCACGCGGCCGCACCGGCGTGACCACACCATGGAAGGCATGGGGCCACACCGGCCTGACCCCGCCCCGCCCGCCGCGCAGCGGCCCGGCCGCCTCGGCAGCCGGGCCGGCACCCGCGGCACGTCGGACGGCCCCGCGGCCGGGTTATCCTTGAGGCGCTGTCAGCGCTGGCCAGACGCCCTGAGAATGACGGAGGCGGGCCCGCTGGATCCCTCCGGCCCTTGTCGCCGGGTGTTGACCTGTGCGAAGCAAACGCCCTACGAAGACCCGATAGGTTTACCTCCTGACACACCCAACCTTCGCGAACGGGAGATTCCCACCATGGGCCCCTACCTCCTCGGCCTGCGGCTTTCCGGTCGCCGGGTCCTCGTCGTGGGAGGCGGCCGTGTCGCGCAGCGGCGGGTGCCCGCCCTGCTCGAGGCGGGCGCGATGGTCACCCTGGTGTCGCCGAGCGTCACCCCCGCCCTCGACGATCTGATCGCCGCCGGCCGGATCACCTGGCACTCCAGGCACTACGAGGTGGGCGACTGCGACGGCGCCTGGCTCGTCCAGGCCTGCACCGACGAGCGTTCCGTCAACACCGCCGTCGCCGCCGAGGCCGAGGCCAAGCACATCTGGTGCGTACGCGCCGACGACAAGGACGCCTCCGCCGCCTGGACGCCCGCCTCCGGCAAGGTCGACGAGATCACCGTGGCGGTCACCGCCGGAGGCGATCCGCGCCGGGCGGCCGGCATCAGGGACGCCGTGGTGGGCGCGCTGCGCGACGGCACGGTCGACGCCCGGCGCAGCCGCACCAAGCCGGTCGGCGTGGCCCTCGTCGGTGGGGGCCCCGGCGATCCCGGCCTGATCACCGTGCGCGGCCGACAGCTCCTCGCCCAGGCTGACGTGGTGGTCGCCGACCGGCTCGCACCCCGGGCCCTCCTCGACGAGCTGGCCCCCGACGTCGAGCTCATCGACGCCGCCAAGGTCCCCTACGGCAGGGCGCTGGCCCAGGAGGTCATCAACGAGGTGCTCGTCGACCGGGCCAGGCAGGGCAAGTTCGTGGTCCGGCTCAAGGGCGGCGACCCGTTCGTGTTCGGCCGGGGCGGCGAGGAGATGATCGCCTGCGCCCGTGCCGGCATCCCCGTGCTGGTCGTGCCCGGCATCACCAGCGCCGTGGCGGTGCCCGCCTCGGCCGGTGTCCCCGTCACGCACCGGGGTGTCAGCCAGGAGTTCCACGTGGTTTCGGTCCACGTGGCGCCCGACGACCCGCAGTCCACGGTCGACTGGCCCGCCATGGCCCGCTCGCAGGGCACCCTGGTGCTCCTCATGGGCGTCGAGCGGCTGGCGAAGGTCGCCGAAGCGCTCCTTCGAGACGGACGTCCGCCGGAGACTCCCGTAATGGTCGTCCAGGACGGTACCCTTCCGACCCAGCGGGCGGTCGTCGCTCCGCTTTCCACCGTCGCCGACCGCGTGTCCGCGGCGGGGATACGGCCGCCGGCGATCATCATCGTCGGCGACGTCGTCAGGGTCGGCCAGGAGGTCGAGATGGTTCGAGCGGAGCGCTTGCCATGAACACGGCCATGGACGACGGGCGTCCGGAGTCGCCGGGGGAGCAAACACTCAACTTCCGCGCGATCAGCGACGACAGCCCTGCCGAGCCGCCTCGTCCCGCGTTCGACGCCTTCGCGCCGAGGGTCGCGCCGTCACGCGCGGACGGGCCCGTACCACAGCGCGAACCCGCCGGCGAAGACGCACCGGCTGACGAAGACGTACCCGCACCGACCGACGAGCCCTCCCGGCAGGCCGGACCTGCGCCGCACGACGAGGCCGCACCAGGCGAGGCGCCTCACCTGGACACGTCCAGACAGGCCGCACAGGGTGAGGTGCCTCACCCGGACACGTCCACACAGGCCGAGGCCCCCGGCGACGAAGAGCTCGCTCCCGAGGACGAGGCCGGTCACACGGACGAACCCGTAGCCCGGCAGGCCCCTCTCCATGACGCCGCCGACCAGGCCGAGCCCGCCCCGGATGACTCCGACACCTCCGACCAGCCCGTTTCCGACGGCTTCGCCGGCCCTGAAGAGCCTGCGCCCGGTGACGACCGTGCCCCAGAAGCCTCGGACGAGCCCTCGCCGGACGACGACCGTCCCGAGCCCGCCCATGACGCCGCCCCCGTGCAGCACGATGCCCCGGTCCTGGACGATGCCCCCGTTCCGGACCGTGCTTCCGCACCGGGCGACGCCCTCTCACCGGGCGAGACCGCCGCCGCTCCCGGCCCCGCCGCGGGCGAGGACCGCCCCATCAGCGATCACACCTCGTACGACGAGCCCGCCCACGGAGTGCTCACCCGCGAGGAGCCCAGCGACGAGGAGCCCGGCCGAGCCGAGCCCGGCCGCGCCGAGTCGGTGACGGAGGAGACGCGGAGCGGCCCGACGGCACCCGAGGCGACGGACGCTCCGGAGCCGGACCTCGAAGAGCCCGGCGAGCCCGCCGACCAGGCGCACCACGAGGACCACCCCGAGTCCCGCGACCACGAGGACCAGCCCGAGTCCCGCGACCACGAGGACCAGCCCGAGTCCCGCGACCACGAGGACCAGCCCGAGTCCCGCGACCATGAAGACGGCGCGAACTCCCGTGACCACGGGGACGGCGCGGACTTCCGTGACCACGAGGAGCGAGAGGACGAGGGCGAGCCCGGCGACCAGGTGGCGCCGCTGGGTGACACGTCCGGCGACCACGCCGAATCCCCCCGATCGGAAGCCCCCGCCGAGCCGCCGCGGCGCCGGGGAGGCGAGGGCCTGCCCCCTGAGACCGTCGCCGCGCTCACCGCCGCCCTCGACACCCTCCGCTCCAGCGTGTCCGAGGTGCGGTTCGGTCTCGACCTGCCGGGCGCCGAGGAGGCGCGGCAGGTGCAGGCCGACCTGCTGGCCCAGCTCCAGGACTACGTACTGCCGCGAGTGCGCACCAGCACCGCGCCCGCCCTCATCGTCGTCGCCGGCTCGACCGGCGCGGGCAAGTCCACGCTGGTCAACTCGCTGGCCGAGCGGAACGTCTCCCGCACCGGAGTGCGGCGGCCCACCACGGGCGTCCCGGTCCTGGCCTGCCACCCCGACGACCGCACCTGGTTCGCCGAGGGAGAGTTGCTGTCCGGGCTGCGGCGCATCGACACGCCCCAGCCGGGCGCGGGGCTCGACAGCCTCATCGTGGTCCCGACCGAGAAGCTTCCCCAGGGCGTCGCGTTGCTCGACACCCCCGACATCGACTCGGTCGTCGAGGAGCACCACGAGATCGCCCAGCGCATGCTCGACGCGGCCGACCTGTGGGTGTTCGTCACCACGGCCGCCCGCTACGCCGACGCCCCCGCCTGGAACCTCCTCAGGCTCGCCAAGGAACGCGGCGCCCGGCTCGCCATCGTGCTGTCCCGGGTGCAGCCGAGGGCGCGCGAGGTGGTCCTGAAGCACTTCGTCCGCATGCTCACCGAGTACGGCCTGGGAGAGATCGACCGGTTCGTCATCCACGAGTCCAAGGTCCTCGACGGCCGCCTGCCCGACAACGAGGTCACCGACCTGCGCCTGTGGCTGGCCGAGCTGTCGGTGGACGAGGAACGCCGGGAGCAGGCCGTACGCGAGACACTGAACGGCGTGCTCAACAGCTTCCGCACCCGCGTTCCCGCGCTGGCAAAGCACATGGAGGTGCAGGTCACCTTCCGCGGAGAGCTGCGCGCCGACGTGGAGGCCTCCTATCGCAACGCCCTCTCGGAGATCGACAAGGCGTTCCGCGGCGGCACCCTCATCCACGGCGAGGTGCTTGCCCGCTGGCAGGACTTCGCCGGGTCCGGCGACCTGCTGCGCACCCTTCACCTGCGTAAACGCGGCAGGTCGGCCGGCCAGGCACCCGAGCGGATCATGGCGTTCAGGACGGCGCTGCGCGCCGGGCTGGAGTCGGTGATCGTCGCCGGCGCCAACCGCGCCGCGGAGGAGGTGGCCGCCCGCTGGCGGCACCGCTCACCGCTCGGCGCCAAGCTCGCCGAGGAGCTCGACCGCCCTTCCGACGATCTCGTACGGCACGCGAGCCGGGCCATCGCCGCCTGGCAGGAGCACGTCACCGAGATGGTGCGCACCGACGGCGTGGCCAAGCGGTCGGTGTCGAAGCTGTTGTCGTTCGACGCCGACTCGCTCTCCCTGATCTTCATGGTCGCGATGTTCAGCGGACCCGTGGAGGGTCTCCAGCACCGGCTGGTCACCGCGCTGCTCGGCGCGGAGTCGCTGCGGGGCATCGGCGCCAAGGCGCTCAGCGACCTGCGAGCCAGGATCGGCATGCTGTTCGACGAGGAATCCATGCGTTACGCGCACGTACTCGACTCCGTGGGCATTCCCGACGAGTCCATCGCGACGCGCCTGTACCAGGCCACGTACAACCTTGAGGTGGCTCGATGACCACCGTTGCGGCGAGGCCGAGCCTCGCGACACGGCTCACCGCCCTCACCAAGATCGTGGAACTGGGGCCGGGACGGCTCGAACCCAAGCTCCTCGCCGAGGCGAGCACGCTCCTCACCCGCGCCGGCGAGCGACTCAAGCTGTCGTCCGAACACACCGTGGTCGCCCTCGCGGGTGGCACGGGCAGCGGCAAGTCGTCGCTGTTCAACGCCCTGTCCGGGCTGGAGCTGTCGCCCACGGGCGTGCGCCGGCCCACCACGGCCCGCACCCACGCCTGCGTGTGGGGGCTGGAGGGCGCGACGCCGCTGCTCGACTGGCTGCAGATCCAGTGGCGTCACCGCTTCTCCCGGTCCAGCGCGCTCGACAAGGGCGAGTCCCAGCTCCACGGGTTGATCCTGCTCGACCTGCCCGACCACGACTCGATCCGGGCGCTCACCGACAGCGAGGCCGACCGGCTCATCGGCGTGGCCGACCTGGTGGTGTGGGTGCTCGACCCGCAGAAGTACGCCGACGCCTCCACCCACCGCCGCTACGTCACGGAGCTGGCGGGGCACGACGCGGTGACGGTGTTCGCCCTGAACCAGGCCGACCGGCTGAGCGCCGAGGAGCTCGCCGAGCTGGTCATCGACCTCAACGACCTGCTCCGGCGCGAAGGCGTCGAACACCCGAGCGTGGTGCCCACCTCGGCGATCACGGGGCGGGGCGTCGACAGTCTCAAGAGCGTGATCGCGGCGGCGGTCTCGCGGCGCAGGGCCGCCATCCAGAAGCTGGAGGCCGACCTCCACCGGCTGGAGCAGCGCATCGCCCAGACGATGCCCGTGGGGGAGGCGCTGTCCGCCCCTTCGACGGTCGACGACGCCCGCAGGCTGGGGCTCACCGACGCGCTGTGCGACGCCGTCGGCGTGCCCGCCGTGGGCGAGGCGATGGAGAACGTCTACGCCGAACGGTCCATGAGCTGGGTCGGCTGGCCGTACCCGCGCTGGATCTCCAAACTCCGCCCGAACCCCCTCAAGGCGCTGCGCCTGCAGGACGTCGCCGACGAGATCCGCGGCATCGCCTCGGGCACCGTGAGCGCCCAGTCCGCCGAGGTCGTCAACGCGGTCCAGGCGCTCGCCGACGGCCTGTCGTCCGAGATGCACCCGGTCTGGCGCTCCTCCCTCAACCACGCGGCCCGCTCCCAGGCGGCCAAACTGCCCAAAGCGCTCACCGACGACCTCTCCGAGGTCGCTCCCCGGCTCGACCGGGTCCCGGTGTGGTGGCGACTGCTCAAGATGTGGCAGTACACCCTGGTGGCGGGGTTCGTGCTGGGCGCGGCGTGGCTGGTGACGGGGCTGCTGTCCGCAGGGCAGGCGCCGCTCGGCATCCAGTTGCTCGGCGACACGGCGGCGCTGCCGTGGGTGGGGCTCATGATGGCCTCCGTGCTGGGCCTGGGCGCGTTGTCGGGCATCGCCGCCCGCAACTTCGTCGAACTGGGCGCCTCGAAGGAACGCGAACGCCTCGAGCGGGAGATGCGCCGCCGGGTGTCCGCCATCGCCGAGACGACGGTGGTGGAGCCGGTGGAACGCGAGCTGGTGCGTCACCACACCTTCTACACAGCCATGAGAGCCCTGGCCGGCTGACCCAGCACCCGACCCCGTCCTCCCGGCGAGTCCGGCGAGTCATACGCCCGTCCCCACGCCCGCGACCCACCTCCCACGCTCACAGCGCAACCGAGAGCCCCGCCACAACTCCCCGCCCCGCCACAACCGCCGGCCCTGGCACTGCCGGCATCCTGATCCCGGCACCCCACCGCAATCCACGCCACCAGGCCAGCCCCCAACACCACCTGGGCACCCGGGCACCCCGCGTTCAGGATCCGCGCCTGGGATCCGCGCCTGGGATCCGCGCCTGGGATTCGTACCCGGGTGCGGGACCCGCGTCCGGGACCCGTACCCGGGTACCCCCGTTGCGGGGCACTCGCACGCCAGCGCAAGCACCGCTGCACCATCACCGGCACCCCAGCCATCAGCCGCCGTCCCACCGCAAGCAGTCACAGCACGCCGGTTGAGCCGTGGCTGGCCTGCCCACCCGCCCGCCCTGTCCACAACCCTGCGCCCCCCATCCCCTCCTGTCCACAGAACGCCGTTCGCCCCGCCCGCACCCGCACCCCCTACGGCACCGTGGTCCCAGGTCGCGGGCATCCCGCCCGCCGCGCATGGGAGGCAACGGATGAACGACATCTACATCACGCTCACCGGCAACGTCGCAGCAGAGCCCCGCCAACACACGTTCGAGGACGGCGCGAGGGTGACCTCCCTGCGGGTGTTGACGGCTCACCGCTATTTCGACAGGAAGACAGGGCAGTGGACCGACGGCGAGAAGGTGTGTTTCGCGGTGCGCTGCTGGCGGGCGCTCGGTGACAACGTGGCCCAGTCGATCAAGATGGGCCATCCCGTGGTGGTGTCGGGCAAGCTGCGCATCCGCGAGTTCGGCGCTGAGGGCGACCGGCGCTTCATGCCCGAGGTGGAGGCCAGCGCGGTCGGCCACGACCTGCGCTGGGGCACCGGCGTCTTCGCCAAGCCCGACCGGGGCGGCAACGGGGCGACGGTAAGCAGGGAGATGCGCGACCGGCTCGACGCCGAAACCGAAGACTGGGCCATGGGCGGCAGGCCCTCTGGCTCCCCCCAACCGCTGTCCGAGCGCCCGCCGCTCTCCCCTTCGGCCGCACCCCCGCACGCGTCCGCACCCCCGCACGCGTCCGCACCTCCGCACGCGTCCACACCTCTGCACGAGGCCACACCTATGCACACGGCAACGCCCCCGCACGCGGCCGCACCCCCGTGCGAGGCCACACCTATGCACACGGCGACGCCCCCGCAGGCGGCCACAACCTCACAGGCGGTCATAACGCCGGACGAGGCCACGACTTCGCGCGAGGCCGCGGCCCCAGCCCCCAAGGCGTCCAGCACCCGGCAGAGCACCACCAAGACGAGAAGGGGCGCCTCCGGCAGCGGCGCCGCCGTGCGCATCCTCGGCGCGGACGACAACGAGAGTGAGGCCGAGGACGCCGAATGGCCCACTGAGGAACGCGCAGCCGCCTGACCAGAATCAAGGACACGACCAGCGAAGAACCACGCGGACCTGCGTGCACTCCTCCAAACAGCGCCACCGGCCGGAGCCGACGAGAGCGCGCTGGCCGACGTGCAATCCGAGGCGTTCGTCATCCGTGACGGCGACCAGGTCATCGCCACCGCCGGCTACCGCCTGTGGCCGGGGCCAGCGGCTCACCTGTCCGTCCTCACCGCACTCCGCCGCCGAGGCCACGGCCTGGCCCGAGCTGTGGCCTCGGCGGCGGTGGCGGACGCCCTGACCCACGGACTGCTCCCGCAGTGGCGCGCGAGGCCGGAGCCTTCGCGCCGGAGCCATGGGGGTAAGCCCGGCGCGGAGTGCCCGCCGGGGGGTGACCGGTGGGTGAGCGTGCATTGACGGGAATGGACTGCGGTAGCGCGCCCGGCGCCGGTATGGGGGTCGTGGTCGAACACGTGAGTGATATCCAAGCTTGCGGGGGAGGCCGAGGCAGTTTCTGCTCACCGCCGGGAGGGCGGAGTTCGTGCGGCCCGGACCGGGTGTGCGGGCTGGGGCGTGGAAACCCGTGGGAGCGGGGCCGGAAGGTGAATCGCCAAGCGACAGCGTCGCGACCATGCGCGTGGCCGCACGGTTGGGACGGCTGGAATCCCCCGGATTCATCCGCGGGGAGCGCTTCAAGACTTCACCCTCGGGTTACGGCAGCGCCCAGTGGATCTCCTCGGCGTGCGGATCTGGTACTGCCCGCTTCAGGCAAGCCATTCCTGGAGTCCGGCGAGATGCCCGAGTTCCGATTCGATGCGCTGCCTGTCGTCAGCGGTGAGCTCCAGACCGCGCAAATCGGCGGCCCACGGATCGGTGGGCTCGCCGAGGACCATGGCGAGGTCGATGAGCTGGCACAGGGCAAGGCCCCGCTCGACCACCGGGGCGTCCGCACCGTGCCTGCGCATCGCCGACTTGAGCGCACGGAAAGCCTGCAGATCGTCGTTCTTGAACTCGCGCAGAATCCGGACGTTGTCGAGTGCCCTGGCCAGGCCCGTCAGCTTCTTCGAGCCCCCGTACTCCAGCTCGGCCGGCTCGTCGCGCTGGATGAATATGATCGAGTTCCCGGACGGATCGATCAGCGTGAACCGGGAAGCGCCGGGCCGGTAGCGGGTGATCCGCGGAAGGCCCGAACTCAGCACCTTCCCGTGGACCCGGCGCATCGCCGCGACGAACGCCGCGTGGTACGGCGCGACGGCGTCGACCATGACCAGGCAGCCTCCGGACTCCTCCCGGGTCGGATCCAGCCCCTTGGGCGCCGGGCCGAAGTGCAGGTGGATTCCGCTCCACTGCAGCGCCAGGTAGACATAGGGTCTGCTCTGTTTGTAAGTGGCCTCGAACCCCAGTGACTCATAGAACGCCAAGGTCTGCTCCACTGACGCGCACGGCATCAGTGGCACAGTGGTTTCGTTCGGCCGAACCGCACCCTCACTCACGCCATTCCACCTCCCAGGTCCTCGACGATGCTGGCATCCGCCTGCGAAGCTCGCATATGGATCGTTCCAAGCGGCTGTGCCCGGTCAGCAGTGTGTCCCGGTCTTGACGTGGTTCGGTCGGGTGGTCGGGCGAGGCGGCCTTCGAAGGTGACGGCGAAGGTGTCCGGGGCGGCCTCCCGGTGGGTGATCAAGTGCCGCGGCCCGGTCGCCGCAACAAGGGTACGTTCCGAGCACTGCCTCAAGTGGAGGAACCGACCCCTGAGGAGGGGTTCGACCTTCAGGCGGAGGTTCCTGAGGGGCCCGACCAGGAGGAGAGGGGCTCCACCCCTCAGTGGAGGGCTTGACGCTTCAGGTGTTGGGCCCGCGCCCGAGGAGGGGCCCCGACCCCGGAGGTGGAGGGCTCGACACTTCGGGTGGAGGGCTCGAACCCTGAGGAGCGGCCCGAACTCTCAGGTGGAGGACTCGGCCCCTGAGGTGAAGGGATCGGCGTAGAGCGGGTAGAGCGCGCTGAAGAGGGGCCAGGTCAGAGCGGCCATCTCGGCCGGGGGCCGGGGGCATCCGCGTTGCAGCCAGTCGTTGGCCACACCCAGCAGGGCCCCGGCGGTGAATGCGGCGGGAACGTCGTGCGGCACGTCGAGCGACGAGTCGACATACCTAGTGAGGTCGCCTCCGCCGAAGGCGTGGCGGACGTGGTGGTGGATGGCGGCGGTGCTGCGGCGGCGGATGTGGTCGGCGACGGGGGCGCTTCCCTCCGGCCCCAGCAGGCTGCGGTAGAGCCCGGCGTGCTGGGCGAGGCTGGCGAAGAAGGCCTGGAGCGACATGATCACCTCCTGCGCGAGGTCCGGCGCGTCCAGATCCGGTGCGGGCAGGGACTGGATCAAGCTGTCGATCATCGCGGTACAGGCGTCCTCGGCCAGCTCGTGGACATTGCGGTAGTGGTCGTAGAAGGCCGTGCGGCTCACCTCGGCGCGTTCTGCGACGTCGGAAACGCTGATCCGGGACAGGTCCCGCTCCTCGACGAGCTCGATCAGCGCGCGGGCCAGGGCGGTGCGCGTGCGGCGCACACGCCGGTCGCTCGATGGCGTGTTGCCGCGCTTCGTCGTTGCCACGTCCACAAGTTTACCTTCGACTTACACATGTCAGATATCTTGCAGATGTAAGCTAACGTCGTCGCTGGATGACCGGGAGGATCACCACATATGCGGATATGCCCAGGTCGAGCCGTCGCTCTCCCGTTGGGTGAGGCCTCGTGAGCTCGCCCGAGAGTGTCCTGCTCGTCGGTGCCTCGGCCGCCGGGCTGAGTACGGCGGAGGCGCTGCGGCGGCTCGGGTACCAGAGCCGGCTGACCCTGCTGGACGCCGAACCCCGCCTCCCCTACGACCGGCCGCCGCTGTCGAAGCAGGTCCTGGCCGGCTCCTGGGAGCCGTCGCGCGCCCAGCTCCGTACGCAGGCGCAGTGGGAGGCCCTGGAGGCCGAGTTCGTGCGCGGGGAGCCTGCGGTGGCGCTGAACGTGGCGGAGCGCGCGGTCACCACCGCCTCCGGCCCGGTACTGCACGGCGACGTCCTGGTCATCGCCACCGGCCTGACTCCCCGACAGCTCTCCGGCAATGGCGGTCGTGACGGCCGTGGCGGTCGTGACGGTCGTGGCGGTCGTGACGGTCATGGCGGCCATGGCGGTCATGACGGTCGTGACGGCCAGGGCGGCCAGGGCGGCCAGGGCGGCCGAGGCGGCCAAGGCGGGGTGGCCGGGCTGGTCGGCGTACACGTGCTGCGTACTTTGGACGACGCACTCGCTCTCCGCGCCCATCTGACCACGAGCCCGCACCCCCGCCCGACCGCGTCCCTACGCGTCCATCCGGCCGGGTGCGCTGACCTGGCGGCGTGCGTCCATCCGGCCGCGAGCGCTGACCTGGCGGCGTGCGTCCATCCGGCCGGGTGCGCTGAGCTGGCGGCGAGCGCCCATTCGGCGGCGAGCGTGAGCGGCCATCCGGCCGCGTGCGCACACCCGCCGGCGACCGCGAATACCTACCCGGCCGCGAACACCGAGTCGGCCGCGAACACCGAGCCCGTGGCGGGCATGCGGCTCGTCGTCGTGGGGGAGGGCGTGCTCGGAGCGGAGATCGCCGCCACCGCCCGCACCATGGGGCTGGACGTCACGCTCGCCGGGATGGGGCGCGCCCCGCTGGGAGACCAGCTCGGTGACGTGGTCGGCGCGATGATCGGCCGGATGCACGCCGAGCACGGGGTCCGGCTGCGGCTCGGCACCGCGGTCGAAGGGCTGACCGGCGTGGCCGGGCGTGTCACGGGGGTACGGCTGGCCACCGGCGAACTGCTGCCCGCCGACGCCGTCGTGGTGGCCATCGGCTCGCGTCCCGCGACCGGCTGGCTGGCGGACAGCGGGCTCACCCTGGGCGACGGGGTGGAGTGCGACTCGCGCTGCCGCGCCGCCGAGGGCGTCTACGCCGTCGGGGACGTGGCCTCCTGGTGGCACGAAGGGCTGAGCCGACGGCTGCGCCTGGAGAACCGCACCAACGCCACCGAACAGGCCCAGATCGTGGCGGCCAACATCCTCGGTACCGACCGGCCGTACATGCCGATTCCCTACTTTTGGACCGACCAGTACGACGTCAAGATCCAGGCCCATGGGCTGCCGTCGCCGGCGGCGGAGGTGACCATCGCCGAAGGCGACCCCGAACAGCGCCGCTTCGTCGCCGTCTATCGCGAGGCGGGCGAGGTCACCGGCGTGCTCGGCTGGAACATGCCCAAGCAGGTCCGCCTCCTGCGCCAGCAGTTCCTCCGGTCCTGGCAGACGGCCTCGCCGCTGACGCCCGCGTGATCTTCCCGACCACAGATGAGCGACCGTCCCTTCACAAGGAGATGCCGATGAGTGTCAATGAGCAGGTCCTGAACTACCCGATCGCCGGCGACGCGGCGCTCGACCCGCCCGCGGAGTGGGCCGAGCTGCGCGGCCGGTGCCCGGTGGCCCACGTCAAGCTGCCCAGCGGTGACCAGGCGACGCTGCTGACCCGCTACGAGGACGTCAGGAAGGTGCTCGCCGACCCGCGCTTCACCCGCCAGCTCACCGCACCTGACGCGGCGCGGCTCTCGGCGGAGGGCGGCGGGGTGTTCAGCAGCGAGTTCGCGCAGATCATCCCGGACGGCGGTGAAGAGCACCAGCACTGGCGACGCCTGGTCGGCAAGTGGTTCACCGCCAAGCGGATGGCCGCCCTGCGGCCTCGGATGACGCGGATCGCCGAGGACCTCATCGACGACATGGTCGAGCGCGGCGCACCCGGTGACCTCAAGGCGAGCCTGGGCTTCCCGCTGCCCGTGTACGTGATCTGCGACATGCTCGGCGTGCCCGCCGCCGATCGGGACCGGTTCTCGTACTGGTCGGACACCCTGCTCAACCTCACCCGCTACAGCCAGGCCGAGATCGAGGCGGCGCAGGGCGAGTTCTTCACGTACATGTCCGACCATCTCACGGCCAAGCGGCAGCAGCCGGGCGAGGACCTGCTGAGCGAGCTGATCGCTATAGGCGGCCCCGAGGACGGCGGGCTGTCCGACATCCAGATCCTGGTCACCGGGATGGGCTTGCTGGTCGCCGGACACGAGACCACCGCCAACATGATCGGCAAGATGGTCGCCATGCTGCTCGCCGACCGCTGCCGCTGGGAGAGCCTGCTGGCCGACCCGGCGCTGATCCGCACCGCGGTGGAGGAAACGCTGCGTCTCGACAGCAACGCAGGCTTCGGCCTGCCCCGCTACCTGCGCGAGGAGATCGAGGTCAGCGGCACCGTGCTGCCCCGCGGCACCACCGTGGTGTGCAGCATGGCCGCGGCCAACCGCGACGAGAGCGCCTTCGACGCCGCCGCCGAGATGGACCTGCGTCGCAGCCCGAACCCGCATCTGGCGTTCGGCGCCGGCGCCCACTCCTGCCTCGGTCAGGCCCTGGCCCGTACCGAGCTGCAGGTCGTGCTGGAGGTGCTGCTGCGCAAGCTGCCCTCCCTCGAACTGGCCGTGCCGGTGGAGGAGCTGGAACGCGTGGAAGGGCTGGCCGTCGGCGGCCTGCGCACGGTTCCCGTCCGCTGGTGACCCCGATCGACGAAGCCGATCGACAAGGAGGAGACCTGCGATGAAAGTCACCGTTGACGAGGTGAAGTGCTGCGGCGCCGGCCAGTGCGTGCTGCTCGCCCCGGAGGTGTTCGACCAGCGCGATGACGACGGCATCGTCATCCTGCTGGAGCCCGAACCGCCGGAGGAGCGCCACGCCGTCGTCCGCGAGGCCGCGGCCGTCTGCCCCGGCGCCGCCATCGAGGTGAGCGAGGAGGCATGAGCCCCGGGCGCGCCCGCGCCACGTAGCTGTCGCGGACCGGAGTCCGGCGGACTCTGCCGCCTGCCAGGCTCCGGTGACGCCTCTCACCGACCCGCCGCACGCACGACTGATGGGACGTCAGCCGTCCGGCTGGTCGTTCTGTCAGTCCATCGAGGCGCGCGCCGCCTTCCTGGGCCGGGCGAGGTTCACCCGAGCGGACGCGGAGCGGCCGTGTGTCAGGTGCGCGCGGCGATGTTGCCGGTGAGCCGCCGCAGCAGCGTCTTGAGCTGCTCCATCTCCTCGCCCGTCAGCCCCATGATCTCGTCGAGTGCGGGGACCAGGACCCGGGCGCGCCGGCGGAGGGTCGCGCCCTCCTCGGTGAGTGACACCGTGACCTGCCGTTCGTCGTCGGCGCTGCGCCGGCGCAGCACCAGCCCGTTCGCCTCCAGGCGTTTGAGCAGGGGCGTCAACGTCCCGTAGTCGAGGTGGAGCTTGGCGCCGAGGCCCTTCACCGAGGACGGGCCGTTCTCGTACAGGGCCACCAGCACCAGGTACTGCGGGTAGGTCAGGCCGAGGTCGTCGAGCAACGGACGGTAGGCGTTCGTCACCGCGCGATGCGCGGAGTAGAGGACGAAGCACACGAACTCGTCCAGGCGAAGGAACTCCTCCTCCTGCGCCTCGGCCTCGGCACGGGTGGGTGACATGGGGCCTTCTCTCTACTCACGTCTTCGGTGAGAGGTGCCGTTATCGCTCTCCCCGTCCACGATACCTCTTTCCGTGTCCGCAAGCTGCCATTGCCCGATTTAGTTGTGTACAAGGTAATCGTGCACTAGTGTCTCGGGTGCAAGGAGCGGCGCCGGTCGCTCCCCACGCCCCTGATCAGTAAGGAGCACGAAGATGTCCGAGCAGCCGAGCCCGACCCCTGTCCTGGAGCCCGCAGCGGCCGCGTTCGTCCAGGCCACCGCAACCCCGCCGTTCCTGTTCCACCTGCCGGTGGCCGAAGGGCGCGCCGCGGTGGACGAGGTTCAGTCCGGCGAGATCGTCAAGGCCGAGATCGACGAGGAGTGGATCACCGTCGAAGGCGGCCCGACCGGATCGGTCAAGGCGCGCATCGTCAAGCCGAAGGGGGCCGCCGGCCCCCTCCCCGTCGTCATCTACATCCACGGTGCCGGATGGGTCTTCGGCAACGCCCACACCCACGACCGCCTGGTCAGGGAGCTCGCCGTCGGCGCCGGCGCCGCAGTGGTCTTCCCCGAGTACGACCGCTCGCCGGAGTACCGCTACCCGGTCGCCGTCGAGCAGAACTACGCGGTCGCCCGCTGGGTGGTCACCGAGGGCGCCGGCAAGGGGCTCGACGCCTCCCGCATCGCCGTGGCCGGCGACTCCGTCGGCGGCAACATGGCCATCGCCCTGACGCTGATGGCCAAGGAGCGTGGGGACGTGCCGCTGGTCCAGCAGGTGCTCTTCTACCCGGTCACCGACGCCGCTTTCGACACCGGCTCCTATCACCAGTTCGCCGAGGGCTACTTCCTTCGCCGCGACGGCATGCAGTGGTTCTGGGACCAGTACACCGCCGACGAACGCCAGCGGGCGGAGATCACCGCCTCCCCGCTGCGGGCGACCACGGACCAGCTCGCCGGGCTGCCGCCGGCCCTCGTCATCACGGCGGAGGCCGACGTCCTGCGTGACGAGGGCGAGGCGTACGCCGCCAAACTGCGCGCGGCCGGTGTCCCGGTCGTCGCCACCCGCTACCTCGGCGTCATCCACGACTTCGTGATGCTCAACCCCCTGCGCGAGATGCGGGGCGCCCAGGCCGCCATCGACCAGGCCGTCCACGCCCTGCGCACCGCCCTGCACCAGAGCTGACCGTTCTCCACCCCAACCGGCCGTCCGCGCCGCGGTGTCCGCCGCCGGACCTGACCGTGCTCCACCAGAGCTGACCGTGCTCCGCCGGGCGACCCTGCCCGGCCCGCGAACAAGACCACCTACGACAAGACGCCCCACAAGGAGAACCTCATGTCCCGTTCCTCTCGCACCCGCTCGGCCGTCCGTACCCTCGCCACCGTGGCCCTCGCGCCGATCGTGGCCGGGTCGCTGCTGGCCGCCACCGCGGCGAGCAGCAGCGCCGCGGCCTCACAGGAGGCCGAGACGGGCAAGGCCAAGCCGACCGTCGTGCTCGTCCACGGCGCCTTCGCCGACGCCTCCAGCTGGTCCGACGTCATCCGGCGCCTGCGGCACGACGGCTATCCCGTCGTCTCCGCGGCCAACCCCCTGCGCGGGCTGAGCGAGGACGCCGCCTACGTGCGCAGCGTCCTGGCCACGGTGGCGGGGCCCGTGGTCCTGGTCGGTCACTCCTACGGCGGCTCGGTGATCACCCAGGCCGCCGCCGGTGACCCGGACGTCAAGGCGCTGGTCTACATCGCCGCGTTCATCCCCGAGGCCGGCGAGAGCGCCGGTGAGCTGGCCGGCAAGTTCCCCGGCAGCACCCTGGGCGAGACCCTGAACACCGCCTCCTACCCCCTGCCCGGCGGCGGCACCGGCACCGAACTGACGATCAAGCAGGAAAGGTTCCGCAAGCAGTTCGCCGCCGACGTGCCCGCCACCACCGCCGCGATCATGGCGGCCACCCAGCGACCGGTCTCCACCCTCGCCCTGGAGGAGAAGGCCGCCGAGGCCGCCTGGAAGGACATCCGCTCCTACGCCCTGATCGCCGGCAAGGACAACAACATCCCGCCCAAGGCCCAGCAGTGGATGGCCGAGCGCGCCGACGCCCGCACCGTCACCGTCGAGGGCGCCTCGCACGCGGTGTCGGTCTCCGAGCCCGCGGCGGTCACCGACCTCATCCGCCGCGCCGCCCGCGACATCCGCTGATCGGCCGCGGTACCCACCCGGTCACGCGGGCGGCCTCCCACCAGAGGCCGCCCGCGGCACGTCGCGGGCTCGGCGGGCGCGCCTCGATCTCCAGGGGCGCGCCCGGATGTCGTGGGGGAGGCCGTGCCGGCCGGTGGTGGCCCCGCACACCGTCGCGCGTGAGGGCCGCAGGCGGGGAGCAGCACGTCTCGCGGGGGCCTTGCGCCCGCGCCCGTGGACGCGGAGGGGAAGCTTCTGCGGGCCGGGGACCGGCCAGGGGCCAGCCGGGGATCGGCCGGGGATCGGCCAGGGGCCGGACGGCGCCGGAGAGGAATGCCGGAGGGGAAAGAGAGCAGGAGGGGGCATCGGCCGTTCACGATCACGTGCCAGGCAGGCCGAAGGGACCGGTTCGGCCGATGATGCTTCCGGTGTCAGATGGCTAGATCTCCGTCAGGTCCAGATCACGCCCCGCACCATGGCTGCTCCTTTCCGGCACGGCCTGCTCGCGGAGTGAGCGGCCTCCTACTCGTCGACCACGGACACAGGTGGTCTCGTTGCTCAACGTAGCGGTTCCCATCGCGCGCCGCACACTCCGCAATTATTGTGTTACATATCGTTAGTCAGGGAGGAGACGTGATGGCGGCCTCCGGTCACCCTTCGATCACGCCTCACGACGGTATGTCAACACTGGTCAGCAGATGGCCGCTCCTGGGCCAGCGCCGCTCGCTGGTGGTCTACCTCGTCGGGCTCGTAATCGTCGATCTCGTCGCGATCGTGGCGTTCGCGGCGACCACCGCGTTCCGCTGGGCGGACGTGCTGACGTTCGCCGCCCTCATGGGCTGTGGTGCGGCGTGCATCGAGGCGACCAGGCGGCTGGGGGTACCGGCGGGAGTCTCCCGCGACCTCCTGTCGGCCTGGTGGTTGCCGGTGGCGCTGCTGTTGCCGCCGGTCTACGCGTTGTTCGCGCCGATCGTGCTGCAGGTCCTGGCGCAGTGGCGGGTCCGCGCCACCGTGCTCCACCGCCGTGTCGTCACCGCGGCGGCCATCGGGCTGGCCGGGTGCGCGGCGTCGGTGGTGTTCCACTGGTTCGTCTCCGATCCGGCGGCGCTGTCGAGGGGCGAGTGCGGCGCGATCGCGCTGGCGGCCGGGGCGGCGCTCGTGTTCGCGCTGCTCAACACCGCCCTCATCGCGATCGCCGCGCACACCGCCGACCCCGAGGTCCCGTGGCGCGACGTCCTGTGGGACAGGGAGAGCGTGCTGCTCGACGTCGTCGAGCTGTGCCTCGGCGTCATCGTGGCCGTCGCCACGAGCCTCAGCCTCACCCTGCTGATCATCACCCTGCCGCCGGTGGTGCTGCTCCAGCGCAGCCTCCTGCACGCCCAGTTGCAGGCGGCCGCCCGTACCGACCCCAAGACGGGCCTGCTCAACGCGGCGGCCTGGCAGCGTGAGGCCGACACCGAGATCGTCCGCGCCCGCCGCACCGGCGAGACGCTCGCCCTGCTCATCATCGACATCGACCACTTCAAACGGGTCAACGACCGCCACGGCCATCTCGTCGGCGACCAGGTGCTGGCCGGGGTCGCCACCACCCTGCGCAGCCAGTTGCGCGACTACGACGTCGTGGGCCGGTTCGGGGGAGAGGAGTTCGTGGTCCTGCTGCCGGGCGCCGACCTGCACGAGGCCCGCCAGGTCGCCGAACGCCTGCGCAACCGCATCAGCCGCACGGCCGTCACCGCCGACGAGGCCCTGGTCACTGTGACGATCTCGGCGGGCGTCGCCATCATGAGCGTGCACGGCGACGACCTCATCGAACTCCTGGCCGCCGCCGACCTCGCCCTCTACCGGGCCAAGGAGCTCGGCCGTGACCGCATCTGCGTCCCCGCCGTCCAGCCCCCGCCCCCGCAGATCCCCGAGGCGCCCCCGGCCGCCTGACCGCCCCCAGGCGCATCTCCGGCGCCCGGCCGTCCCCGCTCGAATTCGCCCTGTACGGAACCTCCTCCCGTCTCCTCCGGTCCGCCCGGGGAACACCGCTTCCCCGGAGCCTCCGGGCGCGCGCAGCCATGTGGGGCCCAGGGCCGGTGGCGGCGGGGGCGGCGTACCCGATCGCCACACCTTCGTACCTGGCCACAACCGTCCACCGGCGTCAGGGGCGGAGCGGCGGAAGCCCGCTGGGGAGCCCCTAAGCTAGATGGCATGCCGGAGTACATCTACACGCTGCAGCGCGTGCGCAAGGCGCACGGCGACAAGGTTGTCCTTGACGACGTCACCCTGTCGTTCCTGCCAGGCGCCAAGATCGGCGTTCTGGGGCCGAACGGCACCGGTAAGTCGACGCTGCTCCGGATGATGGCCGGCCTGGAGCAGCCGTCCAACGGCGAGGCGAAGCTCATGCCGGGCTTCACCGTCGGCATGCTCCAGCAGGAGCCCCCGCTCAACGAGGAGAAGACCGTCCTCGGCAACGTGCAGGAGGGTGTCGCCGAGACGATGGCGATGCTCGAGCGCTACAACGCGATCGCCGAGCAGATGGCCACCGACTACAGCGACGAGTTGCTGGCGGAGATGGGCAAGCTGCAGGACCAGCTTGAGCACCGCAACGCGTGGGAGCTCGACAGCCAGCTCGAGCAGGCGATGGACGCGCTGCGCTGCCCGCCGCCCGACGCCGACGTGACCATGCTGTCCGGTGGCGAGCGCCGCCGGGTCGCGCTGTGCAAGCTGCTGCTGGAGGCGCCCGACCTGCTGCTGCTCGACGAGCCCACCAACCACCTCGACGCCGAGAGCGTGCAGTGGCTGGAGCAGCACCTGGAGAAGTACTCCGGCACCGTGCTGGCTGTCACCCACGACCGCTACTTCCTCGACAACGTCGCCGGCTGGATCCTCGAGCTCGACCGCGGGCGCGCCTTCGCCTACGAGGGCAACTACTCGACCTACCTCGAGGCCAAGGCCCAGCGGCTCAAGGTCGAGGGCCAGAAGGACGTCAAGCGCAAGAAGCGCCTGGAGGACGAGCTGGAGTGGGTCCGCTCCAACCCGAAGGCCCGCCAGACCAAGAGCAAGGCCCGTCTGCAGCGCTACGAGGAGATGGCCGCCGAGGCCGACAAGTACCGCAAGCTCGACTTCGAAGAGATCCAGATCCCGCCGGGCCCGCGCCTCGGCACCACGGTGATCAGAGCCGAGGACCTCACCAAGGGCTTCGAGGACCGGCTGCTCATGGAGAAGCTGACGTTCGACCTGCCCCGCAACGGCATCGTCGGCGTGATCGGCCCCAACGGCGTCGGCAAGACCACGCTGTTCCGCATGATCACCGGCAGTGAGACGCCCGACAACGGCTCCATCGTCGTGGGCGACACCGTCAAGATCTCCTACGCCGACCAGTCGCGCGGCGGCATCGACCCCAACAAGAACGTCTGGGAGGTCGTCTCCGACGGGCTCGACCACATCAAGGTCGGCAACGTCGAGATGCCGTCCCGCGCCTACATCGCGGCGTTCGGCTTCAAGGGGCCCGACCAGCAGAAGAAGGCCGGTGTCCTGTCGGGCGGCGAGCGCAACCGGCTCAACCTGGCGCTCACCCTCAAGCAGGGCGGCAACGTCCTGCTCCTCGACGAGCCCACCAACGACCTCGACACCGAGACCCTGTCGTCGCTGGAGAACGCCCTGCTCGACTTCCCGGGCTGCGCGGTCATCACGTCGCACGACCGGTGGTTCCTCGACCGCATCGCCACCCACATCCTGGCGTGGGAAGAGGGCTCCAACTGGTTCTGGTTCGAGGGCAACTTCGCCGACTACGAGAAGAACAAGATCGAGCGGCTGGGTGCCGACGCGGCCCGTCCGCACCGGGTCACCTACCGCAAGCTGCACCGCAACTGACGGTCCCCGGCTGCGGCCGGGCTCGTGAGCGTGACCGCCGTGCGAGGGACGAGGGTTGATCGTCCGTCGCACGGCGGTGGTGCGTCCGGGGGTGGATTCGGGCGCTGTCGGCGGCGGCGGGTGAGTTCGGGCGCCGCGCCGGTGGGTGGCGGTTTCGCAGGGTCAGAGGCGGATGATGACCTTGCCGAAGGCCTGGCCCGACGCGTAGTGGCGGTAGGCGTCGGCGGCGGCGTCGAAGGGGAAGACGCGGTCGACGACGGGCCGGAGGCGGTTGACCTCGATGGCGCGGTTCATCGCGACGAACTGGGCGCGGCTGCCCACGGCCACGGCGCGGACCGTGGCGCCGGAGGCGAAGAGCACGCGCGGGTCGACGGGTGGCGCACTTTCCGAGACGAAACCCACGCAGGCGACGTGGCCGCCCAAGGTCACCGCCCTGAGTGACCGCTCCAGCAGGCCGGCGACGTCGACGACGCGATCGGCGCCCCGGCCGCCGGTCAGCTCGATGACCTGGCCGGGCCAGTCGGGCGTGGACCGGTAGTCGATGACCTCGTCGGCGCCGAGCTCCGCCAGGCGCGCCGCCTTGTCCGGGCTGCTGGTCGTGGCGATCACCCGGGCGCCGAGCGTCTTGGCGAACGCCAGCGCGAACAGCGACACCCCGCCCGACCCCTGGACCACCAGTGTCTGCCCGGGGCGTAGGCCGACGCCGTCACCGGTGAGGGCGTTCCACGCGGTGACCGCCGCGCAGGGGAGAGTCGCGGCCTCCTCGAACGACAGGTGAGAGGGGACGGGCACGAGCGCGTCCTCCCCGAGCACCGCCAGCTCGGTCAGCATCCCGTCCAGGGAGCCGCCCAGCTGCGGCAGGTGCCGGGCCGCGAACGGGCCGTCCTGCCAGCTCGGGAACAGCGTCCCCATGACGCGGTCGCCGGCCCGGGCCGACCGCACCCCGGGGCCCACCGCGACCACCTCTCCGGCGCCGTCCGAGATCGGCACCACGTCGGGCTTGACCGGCAGGACGTACTCGCCGCGCAGCACGAGCAGCTCGCGGAAGCTCAACGAGGTGGCGCGCACGGCGACCAGGACCTGCCCGGGGCCGGGCACCGGGTCCTCGTGCTCCCTGATCGACAGGCCGTCCAGCCCGCCCCCGCTGGTCAGGTGGTAACTGCGCATGGCTTCGGATTCCCTTCCCGTGACCGGTGACCGGTGACCGGTGATCGGTGATCGGTGGCCGGCGTTCAGCGGTCGAGCTCGGCTTCGACGGTGGTCGGCAGGACGTCGGCGCCGGTCTTGCTGTAGCCGAGCGCCTCGACGATCAGGCCGGCACGTACGCGCATGAGGTTCACCCCGCGTACCGAGTCGGCGGGACCCGGGCCGAAGTGGTACCGCCAGCGGATGGTCGCCCGGTCACCGGCGACCACCACCTCCTCGGGCTCGAACCGGACGTCGCGGTCCTCGGCGAGCGCCTGCCAGAACTCCAGGCATGCCGTACGGCCCTGGTAGCGGGCACCGTCGGGCGCCGGTTGGATCGTCTCCATCACGCAGTCGTCGCCGACCAGATCGGTGAGCACGGCGGCGCTGTGTTCGGTGAAGGCGCGGTTGAAACGGTCGATGACCTCGGCGGTCGTCCGGAGCGTCATGGAGTCCCCTTGGAGATAGAACGTTCGGTCTACCCATGTATATCGACCGGTTGATCTACTCGTCAACCGGTGGCACGCTGGGGGTGTGAGCACACGCACCACACCCGGTCCGCGCGAACGCCTCCTCGACGCCGCCCAGCAGCTGACCTACAGCCACGGCATGGGCGTCGGCGTCGACACCATACTCAAGGCGGCGAACGTGGCCCGCCGCTCGCTGTACGAGCACTTCGGCGGGAAGGACGGGCTGATCGCCGAGGTGCTGCGGCGGAGCAGTGACGAGGACGCGGCGCGCTACGAGAAGACCATGACAGCCGCGGGCGAGGATCCACGCGAGCGCCTCCTCGCCGTGTTCGACCGGCTCGCCGAGGTCATCGCCGCGCCGGACTTCCGCGGTTGCCGCTACCTGGCCGCCGATCTCGCCCTGGCCGACCCCGCCCACCCCGGGCACGCCATCACCCGCGCATACCGGCGCCGCGTGCACGGCCTCCTCGAGAACGAGCTCGTCCGGCTCGGACATCCGCGACCCGAGCACGCCGCCGGACAGCTCCAGCTCCTCATCGACGGCACGCTGGCGGTCGGCGCCACCCGGCCGGGCGCGGACCTCGCGGATCCCGCTGCCTCCGCGCGCGAACTCGCCGAGCGGATCCTCGACGTCGGTCACCGCACCTGACGGACGGACGCGCGGGTCCTGGGGAACGGGCACACCGGCGGCGCGGGGACGGGGCGGACGCGGGTCTGGGGGCGGTCCGGAGGTGGGGTGAGAGGCTGGGGGTGGCAGGCGAGGGGCGGCGGACAGGGCGAAGGCGGGTCCGGCAGGTGGGTCTGGGGGTGGTCCGGAGGTGGGGTGAGAGGTTGGGGGTGGCAGGCGGGGAGTGGCGGACAGGGCGAAGGCGGGTCCGGCAGGCGGGTCCGGGGGCGGTGGGGAGGGACCTGCCGATGGGGCAGGGCGTGGGGGCGGGTAGCGTGGCGCACGTGGTGCAGAACTCCCTCGCTCAACGGCACGTCTTCCCCCGCATGGTGCGGTTCGCGGACATCGACTCCCTCGGGCACGTGAACAACGTCCGCTTCTTCGACTACCTGGAGGACGCGCGCCTCGGGATGCTCCATATCGACCCCTACAAGGCCGGTGACGACCCCTTCAAGGGCCTCGTCATCGCCCGGCACGAGATCGACTACCGGCGCCCGCTGGGCTTTCGCGCCGATCCGGTGCGGGTGGAGACGTGGGTGACCGAGGTGCGCCCCGTCCGGTTCACGCTGCGGTACGAGATCCGTGACGACGACGAGGTGTTCGTGACCGCCACCTCGATCGTCGTGGCGTACGACGTGGAACGCGGCGCCCCGCGCAGGCTGACCGGGGACGAGGTCGCCTACCTCAAGCGTTTCCTCGCCCCCGCCTGACCCGGCCCGCATGAAGCGCTGGGTGATGCTCGGCCTGGGGGTCAACGCGCACGCCGGCGTCACGCTCGGGCTGTTCGGGCTGCCGCTCGTCATGCCCGACGTCCAGCGGTTCTTCGGGGTGTCGCTCCCCGTGGCCGGGCTGATCGCGACCGCCCCCGCCATCGGCGTCCTGTTCGCCCTCGTGCCCTGGGGCGCGCTGGCCGACCAGCGCGGTGAGCGGCTCGTGCTGGGCGTGGGCGTGGGGCTGGCGGCGGTGTTCTTCGCGGGGGTGGCGCTGGTCAGCGAGATCTGGGCGGTGATGGCGTTGCTGGCACTCGCCGGGGCTGCCGGCTCCGCGGCGATAGTGGGTGGCGGGCGGATCGTGCTGCGCTGGTTCGAGCCGCCCGAACGCGGCGTCGCCATGGGCGTGCGGCAGGTCTCCTACACGCTCGGCATGGCCGTGGCCGCTTTCGTGCTGCCGCCGGTCTCGCGCGCGTACGGGCTGCGGGGCGTGCTCGCCGTGTGCGCCGTGGTGAGCCTGCTCGCCGCGCTGCTGGCGGCCCTGTTCCTGGCGGGGCCGCCGCGCCGGGTCGCCCATGGCGGTGCGGTGGCCGCCACCGCCTCGCCGTACCGGCAGCCGGCGCTGTGGCGGGTGCACGCCACCAGCGCGCTGCAGCAGGTCCCGCAGGCCGTGGTCGGCACGTACGGCGTGATGTGCCTGGTCGAGGTGTACGGGTGGGACGGCGTGCGGGCGGGACAGTTGTTCGGCGTGGCCGCGGTCGGCGGCGCGGCGGTGCGCGTCGCGGTGGGCCGCTGGTCCGACCGGAGCGGGCTGCGCATGGCTCCGCTGCGCCGCCTGACCTACTGCGCCCTGGTGGTGCTCGCTCTGCTGGTGGCCGGTGCCGTCACCGGGTCGTGGCTCGGCCCCGCCATGCTGGCGTCGGCGGCGGTCATCACCGTGGCGGGCAACGGCCTGGCCTACCTGGCGGCGGGGGAGCTGGCCGGGCCGGGATGGGCGGGGCGGGTGCTCGGCACGCACAACACGGTGCAGAACGTCGTCGCGCTGGGCGTGGTGCCCCTGGCGGGCCTGTTGATCGCCGAGGTGGGGTACTGGGCCGGGTTCGCCGCCGGGCTGCTGGTCGCGCTGCTGTCGCTGCCGGTCATCCCGGTGCGGGGCGAACGCAGCGCGCACCGGTCCTGAGTGCGGCCGCGGCGCAGGCGGCCACCCTCAGCCAGACGGAGCGAGGCGCCGGGCGCGTGGTGCCGGGGCGCGTGGAGGCGGGGTGCCGGGCTCGCGTGGGGTGCGGGCCCGGCAGGCGAGTGTCAGGCGTGCAGCCAGGCCGCCGTGTCCGGAGGCAGGAGGCGGTCCTCCGGAAGGTGGCCGCTCGCCAGCAGGACCCGGTCGTGCGGCGGCAGCGGCACCGGCTCGGTGCCGCAGTTGAGCACGCACACCACCGGCCCGCGGGCGAAGAACAGCGCGTCGCCGGGCGAGTCCAGCCACGCGATGGTGTGCGGGATCTCCCCCACCAACTCCCGCCGCAAGGCCAGCGCCCGGCGGTAGAACTCCAGCGTCGAACCCGGATCCCCCTCCTGCGCCGCCACGCTCAGCGCCTCGAAGGAGTCCGGCTGCGGCAGCCACGGCAGCACCCCGTCGGGCGAGAAGCCGTACGACGCCCCGCCGGTCGTCCACGGCAGCGGCACCCGGCACCCGTCGCGGCCCGGCATCTCGCCCCCGGTCTGGAAGAAGACGGGGTCCTGGCGCGCCTCCGGGGGAAGATCCTTCACCTCGGGGAGTCCTAGTTCCTCCCCCTGGTAGAGATATGCACTACCGGGCAGGGCCAGCATGGTGAGCATCGCGGCCTTCGCCCGCGCGAGCCCGGTGCCGGGATCGGCCGTCTCGTACCGGGATCGGTGCCGTACGACGTCGTGGTTGGACAGCACCCACGTGGCGAACGGCACGGTCGCCAGCGTGTCGTCGATGACCTTGCGGAACGCCGTGGCCGACCACGGCGCCTGCAGCCAGGCGAAGTTGAAGCTCTGGTGCAGCTCGTCCGGCCGGACGTAGAGCGCGAGGTCCGCCGGGTCGTCGGTCCAGACCTCGCCGACGGCCATCCGCTCGCCCGGATAGGTGTCGAGCAGCGCGCGCCACTCGCGGTAGACCTCGTGCACCTCCGGCTGCCCCCACACCGGAGACCTCGACTGGAACGACTGGTCCTCGACGTCCGGCAGCCCCTCGGCCTTGTACAGGCCCATGGCGACGTCGATGCGGAAGCCGTCGACGCCCCGGTCGAGCCAGAACCGCAGGACGTCGAGGAACTCGGCGTGCACCTCGGGATTGCGCCAGTTGAAGTCGGGCTGGTCGGGGGCGAACAGGTGGAGGTACCACTGCCCGTCGGCCACCCGCGTCCAGGCGGGGCCGCCGAAGGTGGACTGCCAGTTGTTGGGCCGTTCGGGGGAGGAGCGGAAGACGTAGCGGTCACGGTGCTCGCCGCGCAGCGCCTCCTGGAACCACGGATGCTCGGCGGAGCTGTGGTTGGGCACGATGTCGACGACCACCTTCAGCCCGTGCTCGTGGGCGTCGGCGACGAGTGCCTCGAAGTCGCCCAGCGAGCCGAACAGCGGGTCCACCCCGCGGTAGTCGGCCACGTCGTAGCCGCCGTCGGCCATGGGGGAGGAGTAGAAGGGCGTCAGCCAGATGGCGTCGACGCCCAGCCGCCGGAGATACGGCAGGCGTTGCCGGATCCCGGCGAGATCGCCGACGCCGTCCCCGGAGGCGTCGGCGAAGCTGCGTACATAGATCTCGTAGACGACGGCGTCGCGCCACCAAGGGATAGCCATGAGGCGGTCATGCCCGCTACGACGGTGAGTTCACCAGACTGTGGGCGGCGTAGACGAGATAGTCCCACAGCCGCTTCTCCTGGTCCTCGGGCAGGCCGAGCGACTCCACGCCGTCACGCATGTGCTTGAGCCAGGCGTCGCGCTCGGCCTCGCCGATGACGAACGGCACGTGCCGCATGCGCAGCCTGGGGTGGCCACGCTCCTGGCTGTAGGTGTTGGGCCCGCCCCAGTACTGGACGAGGAAGCCCCGCAGCCGGTCCTCCGCGCCCGTGAGGTCCTCCTCGGGGTAGAGGGGACGCAGCAGCGGGTCCTGGGAGACCCCCTCGTAGAAGCGGTGCACGAGGCGCCGGAAGGTCTCCTCGCCCCCGACGGCTTCGTAAAAGGACGTTTCAGTCACCGTCCAAGCCTATGCGGTGGGCACCATGGCGATGCCCGCGGCGTCGAGAGCGGCCTTGACCCGCAGGCGGAGCTCCCGGGAGACGTCCGCCTGCTTGGTGGGCAGCGTCTTGGCGGAGACGCGGAAGACCAGGCTGCTGTCGGAGAGCTGTTCGACGCCGAACACCGTGGGCCGCTCCACGATCGACGTCTCGCGGAACTCGGGGTCGTCCCAGACCTCCTTGGCCACCCGCTCCAGCACGTCGCGTACGGCGGTGACGTCGCTGGCGTAGCCGACGGGGACGTCGACGTAGGAGCGGGACCAGCCCTGCGACTCGTTGCCGACGCGGGTGATGGTGCCGTTGCGCACGTACCAGACCCGGCCGTCCGCGTCGCGCAGCCGGGTGATCCGCAAAGTGACCGCCTCGACCGTGCCCACGGCGGCGCCCGCGTCGATCACGTCGCCCACGCCGTACTGGTCTTCGAGCAGCATGAACATGCCGGCGATGAAGTCCTTGACGAGCTCCTGCGCGCCGAAGCCGATCGCGACGCCGAGGATGCCGACGCTGGTCAGCACGGGGGCGATGGGGATGGTCAGCCGGTCGAGCACGGTCAGGATCGTGGTGCCGAGGATGACGATGGAGGCGATGTGCTTGAGCACCGATCCCATGGTCTCGGCCCGCTGCTTGCGCCGCTCGTGCAGCAGGGCGTCGATGCCCTCAGGAGCGGAGCCGCGCCGGAACCGGGTGGTGATCGCGCCGCCGACGGCCGCTCGGCCGACCACCCGGGTGATCAGGCGGTGCGCGATGTTGCGGATGACGAAGCCCAGGAGCAGGATCAGCGCGATGGTGATGGCGCTGGCGACGAGCGGCGCCCACAGGGCCCCGTCGAAGAAGCCCGCGACCGTGGCGCAGATGAACCCGTCGTCCGCACAGGCGTTGGCGATGTCCGAGCCGACCTTGTCGAGGCTGGGCAGCACCGACTCGGTCGAAGTGGGAGTCGGGGAGGGCGACGGTGCTGGTGCGGCCAGCGTGGACACTGGGCGGATCCCCCTTCGGGAAGCGGTTCGGTCGGCGGTTCCTGGACCGTTTCGATCCAAAAGATACCGCCGACCGAACCGGCCGCCGTCACATCACGCCGGGGAAGACGGGGTCGTCAGGGCCCGAGGCCGCGGAGGGCGGGACCTGACGCTCCGGTGACGTGCGGCTCGGCCGGGACGGGCACCCGGAAGCCGGTCCCGTGCCGTTTCCCGGGAGCTTCCTCCCGGACGCTCTCCGGTGTGACCCGGAGGGCGGCTCTGTGGCGCCGCGGCGCGGCGCTCGACTACGCTCCGTGACGGCGGGGAGCGCGTCGCCGGATGGTGCGGAACCAGCGGGATGGCCAGGGCTCCTGCGTGCAGGGTGACCCTCCGCACCGGCCATCCCGCCGGCTCCGTGAGGCCGCCGTGGGGACGGTGAGCCGCGGTGGCTGCGCTCCACCCGGTTCACCGCCTGTGTCACTTCCCCACGGCGGCGAGCACTCGGGCGACCTTGGTCGCCGCGCCGGCCGGATCGTCGGCGGCGTGCATCGGCTCCCCCCATGACCAGCAGTAATGCCAGTCGGGCAGGTCCGCGACCGTGGACGGCCGGCAGGTGACGTTCTCCGTGAGGCTCGTCGCCTCCGGGTTGATCACCCGGACGAACAGCCGCCCGGTCTGGGTGCGGACCACTCGTGCGAGCAAACCACGAGCGCCGAGCTCGGACACCAGACGCTCCAGGTGCTCGAAGTTGTCGTCCCCCACCTTCGGTCCCTCCCTCGCATCGTTGCTGGTGGGCCAAAGATGACTCAAGTCGGCCCGTTACGCAACGAGGCCCATGTGCTTACGGGGAGTCGCTTCTCCCTCGTGGGTATTAAGAAACAGTCCGCCGGAGGACGATCCTTAACCGTAAGCTTCAAGACGACGTTTTCTTGCTGTCCTCAATGGTCCATAGTGTTTGCTAGGCGGAGTGCGACCTGGAGGCTACGATCCGTAATCATCCGCGGATCGTACGGGACATGTGTGAGAGGGGCCGGGATGTCCGGCAGACAGCACAGGGAAACGGAGATGGCGCGACGGATCCGAGCCAAGGGGCTCGCCGTCGGCCAAACCGCTGCCCAGATCGCTGAAGAGATTCACGAAGCCTGCGCGCCACAGTTCGGCACGACGAAGATCAAGAGCCATCGCCTGTCGTACGGCATCGCGCTGGCCGACGTCATCGAACAGGTGCGCGCCCTGTTCGACCGGGACGCCAAGCCGGCGCCCGGCATCGGCGAGACCCTGCTGTCGGCCTACGAGAGCGGGCTCAAACGACCCGGACCCGAATACCTCCACTATCTGTGCACGGTCTACCGGGTCGAGCCGGTCTCGCTCGGCTACGACGGACCGTGCATCTGCGGCCACGGCCACCGGATGCCGGGCCCGCCCGGTGACGAGCCCGGGGAGCCGGCCGGGACGGCCCGGACGGCCGACCGCTCCCGCGAGGCCCAACCGCCGCCCCGCGAGGAGCCGCGGCCGGACGACCAGGAGGACGAGAACATCCTCCGTCGCACGCTGCTCCACCTCCTCAACGGCAACTCCGCCAAGAAGCTCGACGGGCCGGTGCTCGGTGCCATCGAAGGCATCAGGCGGCGCATGGACGAGACGCTGGTGTCGTCCACCGTCTCCTACGCGATGCTCGACCAGTGGGAAGAGGCCACCGTCGCCTTCGGCCGGCAGTACACGACCACGGCCCCCCTCCGCCTGCTCTGCGACGTCCTGCTGGAGCTCAGCGCCGTGCGCAGCGCCATGTCGCACCGCCAGCCCATCGACCTGCAGGACCGGTTGTGCCGGATGGCCGCCCAGCTCGCCGGGTTGAGCGGCATGATCCTGATCAACCTGGGCGACCACCGCCTGGCCCGCTCGTTCTTCCGCACCGGCCGGGTGGCGGCCGACGAGACCGGCGACCGCGCCCTGCGTGCGTGGGTGATCGCCCGCGAGTCGCTCGTCCCGCTCTACTACGGCGACGCCCGCGAGGCGCTCCACCTGGCCAAGAAGAGCCGCGACCTGGCCGGGCAGACGCCGTGCGCCGCCCAGGCGATGGCGCCGGTCGTCGAGGCCCGCGCGCTGGCCATGCTGTCGAGCGCCGAGAACAAGAAAGAAGTCGTCGACCAGGCCAAACGCGCACTGGCCCGGGCCCGCAACGCCTTCTCGCACATCAAGGGCGACGAGCGCGAGGACATGGCCTTCGGCTACACCGAGCGGCAGCTCTACTTCTACCAGGGCGACGTGCTCACCAAACTGGGCCAGACGGTGGAGGCCGAGGTCGTGCTGGACCAGGCGCTCGACAAGTACCAGGACCACATCCTCGACCAGACGCTGATCAGGCTCGACCTGGCCCAGTGCCGGCTCATCGAGGGCGAGCTGTCCGAGGCGCTCGACATCGCGACCGAGGCGCTGCGGCTGCTCGGCCCCGAATACCTGACCGACTTCATCCTGCGTCCCGCCTTCGCCCTGGAGCAGGCGATCGCCAAGCGAGAGGCCGGCCATCCGGGCCTGGCGGCCTTCCGGGCCCTGCTCAAGCAGCCGATCATGAGCGAAGGGAATGGCGGTGCATGAAGCTCCAGATCCGGCGTTACCGTTGGTCCGACCTCGACACGATCCTGGCCCTGCACCAGATCAGCCTCGCCGGGGTCGGGCTGTTCCCCGGTGACGGGGTCTACTACGACGACGACTTCCCGCGCATCCAGGAGATCTATCTGGCCTGCGGCGGCGACTTCCTCGTCGGCGAGCTCGACGGCCGGGTCGTCGCCATGGGCGGGCTCAAGCCCATCGACTCCGACACGGTCGAGGTGTGCCGGTTGCGGGTCCACCCCGACCACCAGCGTCGCGGCCACGGTGCCACGATGCTCGCCGCCCTGGAGGAGCGGGCGGTGCGGCTCGGGTTCCGCAGCCTGCGCGGCGACACCACTCTGCGGCAGGAGGCCGCCCTGGCGCTGTACGAGCGGCACAGGTGGCGGGAGGTCTCCCGCGTCCAGGTGGGCGATCTCACCGTGATCTACCTCGAGAAGCGGCTGGTGCCCGCCCGGACCGTCTGACGCCTCGCACCCCGCCATCGGTTACACTCCGTAGTGGCGGGGTGAGTGCTGTCATGCCCCGTCCCCGCCCGTCCACCGGTCTCCGTGACGCCCGCGCTCGGCGCGAAACCCCTTGCGGATAAGGAAGTACGGGCCTGCGGGTGAGGCTCTTCACTCCCGGTGGTAGAGGAACCTCACCGACTGCTGGCTGTACATCCACGGCTGCGTTATGTAGTGACATGCTGTTGGGCATGGCAGTCGTGGCCGCTCCCCGCCCCCTTCTGGGAGCCGTGCTTCTGTTGTTCGTCAGCGCCGCTTGGGGGTCGGCGTTCCCGCTGATGAAGGATCTCATCCTCCGGTTACCGGTCGAGGACCTGCTCGCCGAGCGCTACACGCTGGCGGCCCTGACCTTGCTCCTCCTGCGGCCGGGCTGCCTTCGGGGGCTGTCGCGCCGGACCTGGGGACAGGGGGCGCTGCTGGGGGCCATGTTCGGGGTCGGTCAGGCCGGTCAGGCCGTCGCGCTGGCCAGCCTCCCGTCGGCGGTGTCGGGGTTCGCGGTCGGGTGCAGCGTGGTGATCACGCCGATCCTCGCGCTGGTGCTCTTCCGGGCGCGGGTTCCGACGCGGGTGTGGGCGGGCGTCGCGCTCGCCATGGCCGGGATGACCGTCTTCACGCTGTTGCAGGGGGTCGGCGGCGGGCGGGTCTCCCTCCTCGCGCTGGCGGTGACGCTCCTCGCCGCCGCGCTCTACGCCGGGCACACACTGCTGCTGGCCCGGCTGTCGCGCAGCGGCGACGGCTTCCCGGCCTACGCGTTGACCGTCATCCAGCTCGCCACCATCGGCGGCCTGACCGGCGTGCTCGCCGTGAGCGACGGGATCACGCTGCCCGCCACGTTGCCCGACTGGGGGATTCTCGCGCATCTGTCGGTCGTGTCGTGCGCCCTGGGCTTCCTGGCCCGCTCGTACGGCCAGGCCCACGTCGCCGCGGTGCCGAGCGCGGTGCTGATGTCGTCACAGCCCCTCTGGGTCGCGGCCATCGCGGTGATCTGGTTCGCCGAGCCGGTGAGCTGGGGCATGATCGTGGGCGGCGGGCTCATGGCGGCGGCGATGCTGCTGGCCGTGCCCTCGCGCACGCCCCCGGCCAGGCCGCCGGTGGGGCTGGCGCGCACTCGTACGCTGCTGGAGGTCTCGCACCAGGCGTCGAGGCGGCTGGCCGACCTCAAGGTCAAACGCCCCGCCTCTTCCCGGCCCGCCGAAGCCGTGCCGGTCGTCTCCAAGGCCGCGTGCGAGAACCCGGCGACGTGCCGGCTGAACACGCACTCCGCCAAGGGCAGCGGGCAGCCCAGCCTCGACCGGTTGATCGAGCGGGCCACGCTCATCGTTCGCGCCCGCAACCTGCCGGGGCCGGGCTGCTGCCGGTCGGTCACCCTGATGGGGCGTTGTCTCTGCGCCCTGCTGGCCGAAGCGGAAGAGGACGGTGAGACGGCCCGGCCGTCATGGTTTCGGCCTGGTTAGGCCCGGCCGTCGCCGTGAATATCCGACGCTTTTTATGGCCCTCTGTCCCGCTTATTCGACCGAAAACTTGATAAACGTTCCACCGTCGAATAATGCTGTATTCACCGTGTTCGGAGGGGGACACCATGAAGCGCATCGTCGTTCGCAAGCCAGGCACCGCACAACTCACCGGGGCGGCCAGCGTCATCCACAAGGGGTGAGCCGGGGTCGTCGGACGCATCTCCGGGTGCGGGGCGCTCCGCTCGACCCGACGGGGCACGATCCGACGGGGGCCGTACGGCCGCTGATGCCGATGATCGACGGGCACCGGCGACCGCACGGTCCGTACACCGTGGCCTCGGCCGTCCTGCACCGACTCGTGCCGGAGGCTTTGGAACGTTCCCAGGAGCTGGTGGCCGCCCACGACATCGAGATCAGGGCGGCCGCGCCCGGCCTGGGCGACCTGGTGGTGGCCAGACGGCAGACCGTCGACGCCCGTCTGCCCGACGAGGAGCGCATCCTCGTGCCCGCGCTCCGCCGCACGTCGCGCCTGGCCAACGGGATCACGGAGTTCGTCCGGGAGGTGGTGCCGCCCGGCACGACGCTCATGGTGTGCAACGGCGCGCAGGCCGACCCCACCGACGTCGAGCTGCTCGACGTGATGATGCGCAGGATCCCGCCGGAGGCGCTGGCGATCGTCGTCTACTCGGGGGGTCCCGAGCCGCCCGAGGACCGGCGCGGCGCCGAGGAGCTGTGGCAGGCCGTCGACCGGTGCCTGCGGGAGGGGTTCCTGCACGCCGTGGCCGAGCTGGGGGCGCGCGGGCTGGCCCGTACCGAGCCGGGCGGCGAGCTGTGGTGGCGGTTCGCCCAGCGCACCGCGACGGCGCTCGGCGGGCTCGGGCGGGTGGCCGAGGCGCGCCGGGTGTGGCGGCAGGCGCGCAGGTCGAGCCAGGATCCGGCCGTGCACGCGGCCTGCGCGTACGGCATGGCGATGCTCGACGCCCGGCACCACGCCCCCGCCCGGCGTGACCTGGCCATGGCCAGGGAGTGGATCAACACGGCGATCGCCATCTCGACGCTGCTGCCCGACCCGTACGACAGGGCCTTCAAGCTCGGCTTCGACCGCAACGGGCTGGCGCTGGTCGAGCTGCGCGAAGGGCGGCCGAAGGCGGCGCTGGAGCTGGTCGACTCCGCCCTCGAACTGGCCGTCCAGCTGGGGGAGCGGCACCCCGTGCACCGGATGGTGCTGCGGGCCAACCGGGCGCGGCTGCTGGCGGCGCTCGGGCGGACGAAGGAGGCGCTGGACGACTACGGGGCGGCCATCGCGATAGACCCGGGCTTCCCCGACTACTACCTCGACCGGGGCAACCTGCTGGCCAGGCTGGGGAACCAGGAGGAGGCGCTGGCCGACTACGAGAGCGCGATGCGGGCCGGCCCGCCGCTGCCCGAGGCCCACTACAACCGCGCCGAACTGCGGATCGCCGGCGGCGACCTCGACGGCGCCCTGGCCGACCTCGGGCGGGTGATCGACCTCGACCCGTCCTGCCTCGACGCCTACATCAACCGGGCCGGGCTGCTGGCCGGGCTGGAGCGCGACGAGGAGGCATGGCGCGACGTGAGGGCCGGGCTCGCGCTGGCTCCGGGCAACCCCCACCTCCTGGCGGTGCTGGGCCAGCTCGAGACGGCGGCCGGGCGGCTGGCCGAGGCGCGCCGGGCGCTGGACCGTGCCATCGAGGCGGCGCCCGGGCTGGCGTCGGCCTGGGGCAACCGGGGGGTGCTCCGGTTCGAGGCGGGCGATCCGGAGGGGGCGGTCGAGGACCTGTCGCAGGCCATCGGCCTCGAACCCCAGCCCGACCTGTACGCCAACCGGGCCGTCGCGTTACGGACGCTCGGGCGGGACGCCGAGGCGGACGCGGACGAGGAACGGGCCCGCTGACCGGCGCCACGTCGTGACGGCGGGGCGCACCGTCACGACAGGCGGCTCCGGAGGAAGGACTCGAAGCGCAGCAGGGCAGGGTGCTCGGCGCGCAGGGCGTCCAGGTCGGCCCGGTAGCCGCTCTCCCGGAACCACTCGTACATCCGCTCCCCGCCCGTGGGCTGCGGCTCGAAGCGGGTGGGCGTGCCGGTGACCCGCTCGTACGCCGCGGCGATCTCGGCTCCGGTGAGCGCGTCGCCGGCGATCTCCACCTGCCTGCCGATCCACTCCCGCGGGTGGTCGAACGCCTCGGCCGCGAAGTGGCCGATGTCCTCGGCGGCGATGAGCTGCATGCGCTGCCCCGGGGCGAAGGGCAGCGCGATCACGCGTTCGCCGTCGGGCGTGCCCGCGTAGTGGAGGAGGTTGGTCATGAAGAAGACGGGCCGGAGGATCGTCGCGGGCAGGCGGAGGGCGGCGATGTGCCGTTCGACGGCGGCCTTGGACGCGAAGTGGCCGATGCCGGTGTCGCGTTCGGCGCCGCCCACCGAGGAGTAGACCAGGTGGGCCACGTTCAGCTCGCGCGCCAGGTCGGCCAGCGTGACACCCCGCCGCATCTCCGCCGCCAGCTCCTCCTCGGTCCAGGCGAACGGCTGGACGCTGAAGACGCCGTGCACGCCCGTCATGGCGGCGCGTACGGAGGCGGGGTCGTCCAGGTCGCCCCGGTGCGGGGTCGCGCCGAGCTCCGCCAGGGCGCGGGCGGCGGTGGAGCCGGGGTCGCGGACGAGGGCGCGGACGGTCCAGCCGCGGCCGAGCAGCGCGCGGGCGACCGCGCCGCCCTGGTTGCCGGTCGCGCCGGTCACCAGGATCGTCCTGGCGCGGGCGGGCAGCAGCAGCGTCTTGCCGGTGACCGTACGCGACTCGATGGCGGCGTGCGCCTCGGCGGCGGACTCCAGCGGGAACGTGCCGCCGATCGTCGGGCGCAGCCCGCCTGCGGCGGCCAGCGTCAGCGCCTCCCGGGCCAGCTCGCGAGGGTCCGCCTCCGGCCAGCCGACCTGGGTCACCCGCGGGTCCGCCGTGGTCATCGGGCCGCCCGCCATGCCGTACGCGCTGAACCGGCCGCCGTCGCGCAGCAGCGTCTGCGCGGCCGCGCCGATGGCGCCGCCCACCCCGTCGAAGACCACGTCCACCGGGCCGCCGACGGCCGCCCGTACCTCGTCGGGCCAGCGCGGGTCGGTGTAGTCGACGGTCACCTCGGCGCCCAGCAGCTCGGCGTGGCGGCGCTTGGCGGCGCTGCTCGCCGCGCCCACCACCCGCGCCCCGGCGGCGGAGGCGAGTTGCACGAGCAGCCCGCCCACGCCGCCGCCGGCCGCCTCGACCAGCACCCACTCGCCCGGCCGCGGCGCGGCGGCGCGCGCGAGGCCGACCGCGGTGCGCCCGTCGGCCAGCAGCGTCACCGCCTCTTCGAGGGACAACCCGTCGGGGACCGGGATGAGCTGGTCGGCCGCCGCCACCGCGAGCTCGGCGTAGCCGCCGGTTCCGTTGAGCGTGCTCACCACCCGCGTGCCGATCATCGCCTCGTCCACGCCCTCGCCGACGGCCAGCACGGTGCCGCCGACACCGTTGCCGAGCACGGCGGGCAGCTCCACGCGGCGCGGCCCGCGATCGGCCCGCACCTGCGTCTCGACGAACGTGATGCCGGCCACGGCCACCTCGACGAGCGCCTGGCCCGGCCCCGGGGCGGGGTCCGCGACCGTCTCGACGACCAGCGCCTCCGGCCCGCCGTGCTTCCTCAACACCACCGCACGCATGACTCACCTCCGCATATTCGGAGCGATTCGCTCCGATAGCGAGGTTATAGCGGAGCGCTCCGCTCCGCAATATGCTGACCCCATGAGTACGGCGGGCACGGGCAGGCGGGGCAGGCAGGCCGAGGCCGCACGCAACGACGTGAGGCTGCTGGAGGCGGCCCACGAGGTGTTCACCACGCAGGGGTTCGACGCGCCGGTCTCGGCCATCGCCAAGCGGGCCGGAGTCGGCATGGGCAGCCTGTATCGCCGCTACCGTACCAAGGAGGAGCTCCTGCAGCGCCTGTGCGTCGTCGCCATGGAGCGGGTGGTGGCGGCCGCGGAGCAGGCCCTGGTGTCCGCGGATCCGTGGGAGGGGCTGGCGCACTACGTGCGCACGTGCGTGGGCAACCGGTCGGGCGCGCTCGCCCCGGTGGCGGGCACGATCGAGGTCACCGACGAGATGTGGCGCACGTCGCGCCGGGCCACCGAGCTGGCCGGCAGGGTCGTCGCCCGGGCCCACGAGGCCGGGGTGCTGAGGCGCGACGTGACCACGCTCGACGTGTCGCTGCTCATGGAGCAGTTCAGCCGCCCCGCCCCCGGCCCGCCCAGCCCCTACGACCAGCAGGTCAGGCAGCGGCTGCTGGCCGTCGCCCTCGACGGGCTGCGCGCCCCCGGCGCCACCCCGCTGCCCGGCGACCCGCCCACCGCCGAATGGTACGAAGGTCGCTGGGATCCGAGCCCGTAGGGCTACGGTTGGACCCGTGGGTTTCGACGAGCTGTTGAGCGGCCTGCGACCGGGCGCCACCGCCCAGGCCGCCGGCATCGGGCGCGGCTACAGCGGGCCGGCCGCCCGCTCGGTGGCCGTCACCTCCGGCCTGGCCCGGCTGCGCTGCGCCTCGCTGCTCAAACCGCTGTACGCCTGGGCCGCCGCGGACCACGTCGCCGACGCCGGGCGCTGGCGGCGGCACGCCGAGCCGGCCGTCGTGGTCTCGTCCAACACCGACACGCTGGCCCTGTGGCTCGCCGTCGGACCCCGGCTCATCCTCGACGACCTGCACCGGCGCACCGGCGTGCGGTGGGCGCCGCCGAACGGCGACCCCTCGCGGTTCGGCTCCGTCGAGGTGGCGGCGGACGAGGTCGCCGCCGCCTACGCCGTGTTCGCCCAGGCGGCGCTCGCCGGTGACCCGGTGGCGGACGAGATCCTCGGCTGGATGCGCCAGGTGGGCCCGGAGCAGGCGTTCGGCGCGCGGGAGGCGCTGGCCGCCCCCGACGCCGGGGTCAAGTGCGGCTGGTACGGCGGGGCGGACGAGGCGTGCCTGCGCACGCACGCGGTGGCCGTGCTGCCGCGGGGCGGCCGGGTCAGCGTCGTGGTCGGCCTGACCGCCCAGCCGTACACCGACGAGCGTGACCGGGAGGTCTACCGGGTGAGGGTGGCCGAGGGGTTGCCGGTCGAGGACGAGCACGAGAAGGCGGGCGGCGAGCTGTTGCGCGGGCTGATGCGCACCACCCTGACGGAGCTGGGCGACTATCGGGCGCCCGGCCTGCCGGGCTGACCGGCGACGGCGTCGCGCGTCACCGCGTGTCGTCGCGGGGCTCCTCCAGGACCAGGGACAGCAGGCCGGGAAAGCGGCTGTCGAACTCGTCGCGGCGCAGCCGGTTGAGCCGGCGCGAGCCCTCGTCGCGCTGCTCCAGCAGGCCGGCGTCGCGCAGGACCGCGAAGTGATGGCTGAGGGTCGACTTGGCCACCGGCAGGTGGGCGAACGTGCCGCAGGGCCGTGTCCAGTCGGGCGCCTCGGCCAGCTCGCGGACGATGCGGCGGCGGACGGGGTCGCCGAGCGCGACGAGGGCGGCCTGGAGCGAGACCTCGGCCGGGAAGGTGTGGCGGAGGGTGCGGTTTCTGTTCGACTGTGGTCGAACATTCGGATAGTGTTCCATCTCGGTCGAACAGTCTAGTCGGAAGGCGTGGCCGTGGAAATCGGACATGTGGGCGTTTGGCATCCTCTGCTCAACACAGCTCCCGTCGGGGCGGCCCGGTCGGCCGCGGTGGAGATCGAGCGGCTGGGCTACGGGTCGGTCTGGGTGCACGAGGGGCCGGGCAGCGGGGAGCCGCTCGTCAGCGCCGGGCTGCTGCTGGCGGCCACCCACCGCCTCGCCGTGGGCACGGGCATCGCCAACCTGTGGGCCCGCGACGCCATGGCCATGGCGGCGGCGGCCGAGACGCTGGGCGACGCCTTTCCCGGCCGGTTCCTGCTGGGCGTGGGGGTGAGCCACGCGCCGCTGGTGGCCTCCCGCGGCCACGACTACGGCCGGCCGCTGGCCGCGATGCGCTCCTACCTCGACGCCATGGACGAGGCCGCGCCCCTGCTGTCCCGGACGGGGGTGCCCAGGCTCCTCGCCGCACTCCGGCCCCGGATGCTGGAGCTCGCCCGCGACCGGGCCGACGGGGCCCACAGCTATCTCGTGCCGCCCGAGCACACCGCCCGCGCCCGCGAGATCCTCGGGCCCGGCCGGCTGCTCATCCCCGAGCAGGCGGTGGTCGTCGCGACCGACCCGGCGCGCGCCAGGGCCGCGGCCCGCGCCCACATGGCCGTCTACCTGACGCTGCCCAACTACCTCAACAACCTGAGGGAGCTCGGCTTCACCGACGACGACTTCGCCGGCGGTGGCAGCGACCGGCTCACCGACGCGCTCGTGGCCTGGGGCGATCCCGAGACCGTCGCCCGGCGGGTTCGCGACCACCTCGACGCCGGGGCCGACCATGTGGCGATCCAGCCGCTCGGTGCCGGGGGCCCCGACCTCGCCGACGCCCTGACCCAGCTCCGCGCCCTCGCCCCTGCCTTCGACCTCCAGCCCGCCACCACCTGACTCGGGGCCCGGTCAGCGTTTCATGGCGCCGTCGGCGATGGCGTCCGCCGCGTCGCCGATGGCCACGCCGACGATCTCCAGGCGGCGCACCAGCTCACGTTCCTTCATCGCCTCGGCCGTCAGCTCGCCCGAGAAGATGCGCGAGATCTCGTACTGGTACATCCTCCTGATCGCCCCGCCCGTCTTCTTGGCCTCCAGCGCGTCGTGCACCACGGCCGAGGGACGGGAGGCCAGGTCGCGGACGGCGTTCTCCAGCGCGTCGATGCCGCTGATGACCTGGTCCAGCAGCGGCGAGAAGCGGATCTGGTCGGGCACCCGGTACAGATGCGACTCGCGGACGAAGTCGCGCAGCGAGTCGAGCACGTCGTCGATGGAGCGCGAGAGCCTGAAGAGGTCCTCGCGGTCGATCGGCGTGACGAGGGCGCTCCTGAGCTCCTCGACCAGTCGGCGGCGCTCCTCGTCGCCGAGATGCTCGATCGCGCGCATCTGCTCGTGCGCGCCCGTCCGGCCCACCTCGCCGCCGATCATGGCCATGGCCAGCCAGGCCCCCTCCTTGGTGGCCTCCAACTGGCCGAGCAGCGCCTCGGTCAGCGCGCTGTCCATGCGGCCGGTCATCAGGTCGCGGATGCGGCGCAGTCGCTTCATCCCACCCCCTTCGCTCTCATGTCCTCTTCAGGATGAACGCGACGACTCCGGCGAGCAGTGCGCTGGCGGGAAGCGTCAGCAGCCAGGCGACGACGATCTTGACGGCGGCGTACCAGCGGACCCGGCCACCGCCGCCCTGCGCGACGCCCGCGCCGATGAGACCTCCGGCGACGGCCTGCGTCATGCTCACCGGCATACCCACCACGGCGCAGGCGATCACCGCGGTGCCCGAGGCCAGCTCCGCCGCCACGCCGTGCAGCGGCCGGGAGGCGATGATCTCCTGGCCGAGCGTACGGCCCGCCTTCGGCAGGCCGTACAGCGAGCCGATCGCGAACAGCAGCGCCACCAGCGACGTGTACGCCAGGGGGGCGTCCTGGAAGCCGAGCGCGATCATGAAGACGGCGAGCATCTTCTGCCCGTCGTTGGCCGCGTAGGCCACGGTCTGCAGCCCGAACCCCACCCGGTGCCAGCGCCACAGCCCCCGGCTGGTGGTCGTCTGCACCAGCAGCCGCGTCACGCCCCACGCCACGAGCCCGCCGACGAAGGGGGCGGCGAGGCCGAAGGCCAGCACCAGCGCCACCGACCCGGCCGAGACCGGCAGACCCCACCCGAGGCCGGCCCCGGTGAGCCCGCCGACGATGGCCAGCGTGAGGCTCGTCGGGCGGCCTTTGGAGCTCAGTACGATGACCACGACGAGCGCGGACAGCACGGCGATCGTCATCGCGATCCGCGCGCCGGGCCCCTGGAAGGTGGCCAGCCGGTTCACGAACGTCAGCGCCACGGCGTGGGTGGCCAGCGGCACCAGCGCCACCATGACGACGAGCGTGAGGATGCCGGTCGCCGGCCGTACCGTGGGCAGCTTCAGTCCCGTCGCGAGGAGCGCGCCGCCGTCGTTCATGCCCGTCACGATCGCGAACACGCCTGCGACGGCGACCAGCACGACGGCTTCCAACAGCCACCCCTCCCACCCCGCACCTTGTGTTGTCCGGTAAGTACCCATGATCGGGTGGATAATGGAGGTCGGGCGGCTTTTGTGAGGAATGTCGGGTTGTAGTGGGGCGTACCTGGCACTCCTGGCGGCGACGTGCGGGCGAACCCACCCCTGCGGGCGGTAGCCTTCGCAGGTCACCTGCCCTTCCTGACACGTTGGCGAGAGTACGACGATGAGCCCTGCCGAGTACGTCCTGACCCTGTCCTGCCCTGACCGGCCGGGTGTGGTGGCCGCCGTCTCCGGCCTGCTCGCCGGGCACGGCTGCAACATCATCGAGAGCCAGCAGTTCGGCGACCGGGACGAGCAGCGCTTCTTCATGCGCGTCCAGTTCGCCGCGCCGCTCGGCGAGGACGAGCTGCGCGCGGCCTTCGCCGCGCTCGCGCCGGACTTCGGCATGGAGTTCGAGCTGCGCGACACGGCCCGCAAGCCCCGGGTGCTGATCATGGTGAGCAGGTTCGACCACTGCCTGAACGACCTGCTCTACCGGGTGCGCAAGAAGGCCCTGGACATCGAGATCGTCGCCGTGGTCTCCAACCACCCCGACCTGCGACCCCTCACGCAGTCCTACGGCATCGACTACCACCACCTGCCGGTCACCCCCGCGACCAAGGCCAAGCAGGAGGCCGAGGTGCTGACGCTGGTCGAGCACTACCAGGTGGACCTCGTGGTGCTGGCGCGCTACATGCAGGTGCTGTCCGAGGACCTGTGCGCCAAGCTCGCCGGCCGGGCGATCAACATCCACCACTCGTTCCTGCCGTCGTTCAAGGGGGCCAAGCCCTACCACCAGGCGCACAACCGCGGCGTCAAGCTCATCGGCGCGACCGCGCACTACGTGACGTCCGACCTGGACGAGGGGCCGATCATCGAGCAGGAGGTGGCGCGCGTCAACCACAGCCACTCGCCCGAGGACCTCGCCGCCATCGGCCGCGACGTGGAGTGCGTGACCCTGGCCAGGGCGGTCAGGTGGCACGCCGAGCAGCGGGTGCTGCTCGACGGGCACAAGACGGTCGTCTTCCCCCGCTGACCCCTGCGCACCCCGGGGGCGGCCGCCGGCGGCACCGCTCCCGGGGCGTCCACGGCCCCCGGCTACAGCCCGGTGTGCCGGGCCAGGAAGGTCAGCGTGTCGGCCGACAGGTCGACCGTGCGGCTGATCGAGCGGGCGCCGTGGCCCACCTCCGTCTCGTTGCGCAGCAGGATCGGCCGGTCGGCGGACGTCGCGTGCTGCAGCGCCGCGCACATCTTCCACGCGTGCAGTGGGTGCACGCGCGTGTCCGACTGGAAGACCGTGAACAGCGTCGCGGGGTAGGCCACGCCCTCGCGCACCTGGTGGTAGGGCGAGTAGGCCAGCAGCCAGCGGAACTGCTCGGGGTCCTCCGCCGAGCCGTACTCGACGTTCCAGGTGGCGCCCAGCCCGAACTGCTCGTAGCGGACCATGTCGAGCAGCGGCGCCGAGCAGGCCACGGCCGCGTACAGCTCGGGCCGCTGCGTCAGCGCGGCGCCCACGAGCAGTCCGCCGTTGGAGCCGCCGGAGATCGCGAGCCGCTCGGGCGTCGTGACGCCGGTGGCGATGAGGTGCTCGGCCGCGGCGTGGAAGTCGTCGAACACGTTCTGCTTGGCGCCGAGCATGCCCGCCCGGTGCCAGTCCTCGCCCTCCTCGCCGCCGCCGCGCAGGTTGGCGATGGCGTAGACGCCGCCTGCCTCCACCCAGGCGAGGATCGACGCCGAGTAGCCGGGGGTCATCGACAGGCCGAAACCGCCGTAGCCGTACAGGATGGTCGGGCGCGGCCCTTCGGCGTCGACGGGCGCGATGACCAGCATGCGCACCTCGGTGCCGTCCTTGGACCGGTAGATCTCCTGCGACGTGCGGACCGGCGGCACCTGGACCGCGCCCGGCGAGGCGGCCCAGAGCGACGTCTCGCCCGTCCGGGCGTCGTAGCGCTGGATGGTCGGTGGCGTGGTGTTGTCGGTGTAGCCGAACCATGCCTCGTGGCCGCCCTCCGGCCGCTCCGCGATGCCGCCGATCGTGCCCAGGCCGGGCGTCGGCACCTCGCCGACGCGCTCGCCGGTCTCCAGGTCGTGCACGGTGATCGCGCTGATCGCGTGGCGCGTCCACCCGACCAGCATGACCGGGCGCTCCAGGTCGTCGAGGATCGCGAAGTCGGACAGCACCGCCTCGGGGTCCTCGGGGATCAGGTCGCGCCAGCCCTCCACGCCCGGCGTCGCCGGGTCGGTCACGCACACCCGCGCGCGCGGCGCGTCACGGTCGGTGTGGACGTAGAGCCTGCCGTCACGGCCGAACACCAGCCCCGTCTGGGCGTCCACGCCCTCCTGCACGACCCGCAGCGCGGGCCGCTCGGGCGACGACTCGGTCAGGTCGGCCACCCACAGGTCGTTGCGCGGAGCCGTACCCTCGCTGGCCGAGATCTGCAGCCAGCGGCCGTCGCGCGACACCGAGACGCCGTAGTAGTTGGTCATCTTCAGGCCGTCACCGAAGATCATCACGTCGTCCTCGGTGGACGTGCCGACGCGGTGCAGGTAGACGCGGCGGTGGAACTGCCTCTCGTTCTCCGGCACCTCGGTGCTCGGCAGCCTGCGCACGTAGTAGAACGCCTCGCCGCCCGGCAGCCACGCGATGGGGGAGTAGCGGCAGCGGTCGATCGGCCCCTCGACGCGCGCGCCGGTCGCGACGTCCAGGATGTAGAGGACCGACTCCTCGTCGCCGCCCACCGAGATCTGGTAGGCCAGCAGCCGGCCTTCCTTGTCGGGCTGCACCGCGTCGAGCGTGGTCAGCCCCGACGGGTCGATCGCGATCGGGTCGATCAGGGCCCGCTCGGTGCCGTCGGGCTCGACGACGTAGTAGACCGCGTGCTCCTGCTCCGGCGTGCGCCGGCTGAAGAAGTGGCGTCCGCCCCGCCACGCCGGGGTGCCCACCGAACCCGACTTGAGCAGCTCGCCGATGCGCTCCTTGAACCGCTGCGGCTTGCTCTCCCGCTTGAACAGCTCGGCCTGCGCCAGCAGCCACCCTTGCGTCTCCGGGCTGTCGGGGTCCTCAAGCCAGCGGTACGGGTCGGGCACGGACGTCTGGTGCAGGTGATCGGCGGTGTCCTCGCGTCGCGCGGTGGGGTACGGCTCTGGGGTCATGCCCCGAACCCTACTGCCCAGCAGGGCGCGTAAAGTCCTGGTGATACGGGCATAAAACGTACCGTGCGTCCCTCTCGTCATTCCGGCTGCGAGTTATGGGGTGGCGGAGACCACGCTCGAAACGCCAGACTTGGTGACAGGACGGTACCGTGGTGACCATCCGCTGGGCCGTCCGGCGGAGGTCCACGTGACGGAAGCATCGATGCCCCAGGAGGGGCCGACAGCCGGGACATGCCGCGGCATGTCCCCTTTGATACGTGCGCAGCGGGGTGAAGCCCAGTGATGCGCCAGGTCCTGCTGCTCAATGCCACCTACGAGCCACTCACCACCCTCTCGCTGCACCGTGCCATCGTGCTGGTGCTGCGGGAGAAGGCCGACGTCGTGCACCGCGACGGCCGGGGCGCGGTCCTGCGCTCCGCCAGCCGCACGCTCGACGTGCCCTCGGTGATCAGACTCCGACGATACGTCCGCATCCCGTACCGGTCGCGCATCCCGCTGACCAGGGCGGCTCTCATGCGGCGCGACGACTACCGCTGCGCCTACTGCGGCCAGCGGGCCGAGACCATCGACCACGTCGTCCCCCGCTCCAGGGGCGGGGGACACACGTGGGAGAACTGCGTGGCCTCGTGCACCACCTGCAACCACCGCAAGGCCGACAAGTACCTGGAGGAGCTGGGGTGGACGCTGCGCGTCGCCCCGGCGGTGCCACGGGGCGCCCACTGGAGGCTGATCGGCGCATCGCTCGTCGGCGACCCCCAATGGGCGCCCTACCTCGAAGAGGCCGCCTGACCATCGGGCCCGGTCCCCCGCGGGGGCCGGGCCCGAAATCTCTTTGGTGGCGACGGCGTCCGGGCTGGAACCATTCCGCCCCCGCCGCGGCCGCTCGTCCTCGGCGTCATGCCGGTCGAGGCGGCCGCGCCGCTCGCCGGGGCCCTGCCCGGCCCGGTCCGTGATGTCGTGGGCCGGCGTGAGCGGGTCGAGGGTCGTGCAGGACCTGGGCACGCCCGGCACCGTGCGCCTCTACCGGGTGGCCGGGCTCGCCGTCCCCGTGGTGCCCGGCCGAGGGCGCCTCGTCACGGCCGCCGACCACGCCGTGCTGGTCGAGTGGCACGCGGCGTTCGCCGCCGAGGTGGCACTCGACGACGGAGACCCCCACGAGGTGATCAACCGGCACCTGGCCGGCCGGGAACTGTTCGTGGGGAGGCGGCCGGCGCCCCGGCGTCGTTCGCGGGCCTGTCGCCCGCGTCCGGCGGGGCGTGCCGCATCGGCCCCGTCTACACGCCGCCGGCCGCCCGCGGACGCGGCTGCGGGGCGGCGGTCACGGCGTACGCGAGCCAGGTGGCGCCGGCGGAGCGCCGCCGCGAGGTCGTCCTCTTCACCGACCCGGCCTACCCGACGAGCGACGCCGTCTACCGGACTATCGGGTTCCGGCCGGTGGGTGACCACGCGCTGGTGATGTTCGCCGGCTGACCTATCCTGGGGTCATGCCGCGTTACGACTTTCGCTGCCGCGCCTGCGGCTCCACGTTCGAGGTGTCTCGTCCCATGTCGGGCTCGAACGATCCGGCGCCCTGCCCGGAGGGCCACGACGACACGGTCAAGCTCCTGTCGACCGTCGCCATGACGGGCTCCGCCGCCACACCCCGCCAGTCCGGCGGCGGTGGCGGTGGCTGCTGCGGCGGTGGCTGCTGCGCCACCTGACCCCGGTCCGCCACCCCGCGCAGTCTCGCGGTCACGTCCGGCGGGTCGGGCCGTGACGTGTCGGTCCCACCTCGGCACTCCGGCGACCCCGGCCACCGGTGCCCCGGCCATCGGCGGGCACTGTCACGTGCGGCGCCGAGGCCGCCACGCGCCAGTCCGACGGCCCTGCGGGGTGGACCCCGCAGGGCCACTCGCAGGGGCGACCTCATCGTCGCCACGCGAAGGCAGCGGCTGCTCCCGACGGTGGCCGGCCTCGGGCGGTGCTGCTCCCCACGGTGGATGGCTCGCAGCGGCGGCCGGCCCTCGTCGGTGGCCGGTCCTGGGCGTCGGGCAGCCCCGGTGGGCGCAGGACCTCGTCGGTGGCCGGTCTGCCGTGGAATCCGCCCCCGGAACGTCTCGGCTGTCGGGGTCAGGCGGCCTTGGCGCGCTTGCGGCGCTGGAAGGGCAGGAAGCGGTCGGCCAGGTGCGGCCGGCACGGAGTCAGGGTGGGCTCGACGGCCAGGACGCGGTCGAAGCGGAACGCCCTGATCGCCCGGCGCATCCGGCAGACGCCCACGAGATACCAGTGTTCGCGGTGGACGAGGCACGTCACCGGCTCCACGTCGCGGATCGTGACGTGGCCGGCGGCGTCGCAGTAGTGGAGCCGGATCATCAATCGGCTGGTGATGGCGTCGGCGATGAGCCGGGCCCGGGAGGCGATCTCCACGGGAAGCGGGTCGGTGAGCGTCGCGAGCGTGGTGGCGATGACGTCGTCGTCGAGCTCCAGGTGCTCGAACGCGTGCTGCAGGCCGCGCCTGGCGGTGACGGCCTGGGGGCCCGAGCCCAGGTGAGCGAGGGAGAGGGCGAGGGCGGCGATCTCGGCGGTCGTCAGCGGGCGGGTGGTGGGCTTCACGACTGTAGCCATACCCCAAGAGTAGACAAGACCACCGACAATTTTCGAAAGCCTGTGCGCAAGCAAGGGAACCGTCGCCTCCGCGTACAGGTCCGGCCGAGTGGCACCCGAACACCTGCGCCAGCCGACGAATCAGTCGTCGGCCACGGCGGGCCCCTGGTTGGCCCGGGCCCGCCGGGGCGGCCGCGCCTCCCGAAGAAGGCGGCCGACCCGGGCATCACCACATACGTCCAGCCGCCCTTGCCCGGGCTCCTCAGCAGAGTGGCCGCGAACCCCTTGTCCAGCGCCTCCGGCCGGTCGCTCACCTTCCTTTGCGCTCCGCAGACATGATCACGCTCCTGCGTGGGCGGCCCCTTCGTCCATCAGACCACTGGCTGCGGCGAGACTCATCGCCGGCGGGAGGACGACCGCCTCACCCCAGCAGGCCGGAGATCGTCTTCTGCAGGCGGCCGGCGCGGCCGGCGGGGGTCCTGGCCTTCAGCAGCGGCAGGATCAGCCGGTAGCGGCCGGTCCTGCCGAGCGCCTCGAAGCGGGCCGCCGCCCGTGGGTGGGCCGCCAGCGCCTCGGCCAGGTCGGGCGGGACGTCGGCGTCGCGCTGGGCGGCGTAGGCCGCGTCCCACCGGCCGTCCGCCCGGGCGGCGGCGACCTCCGCCAGCCCGGCCGGACGCATGCGCCCGGCGGCGGTCAGCGCCTCCACGCGCTCGACGTTCACCCGCGACCAGGGGCTGCCCTTGCGGCGGCGCGAGTAGCGCTGCAGGAACGAGTGCTCGTCATGGGACCTGCGGTGGCTGTCGATCCAGCCATAGCAGAGCGCGACCTCCAGCGCCTGCTCGATCGTGACCGCGGCGATCGGCGACCCCTTCCTGGCGATCCTGAGCCAGGCCCCGCCCTCGTCCCCGTGGTGACCGGCCAGCCACGACTCCCACTCGGCGGCGTCCGCGAAGTGCATCATCGGCCCAGAACCTCCAGGTAGTGCTGGTTGTACATGATGCCCAGCACGTTGCCGAACGGGTCGACCACGGAGGCGGCGACGAAACCGGGGCCGTACTCGGTGAGTGGCGTGTGCGGAGTGGCCCCCATGGCCAGCAGCCGGTCCAGGACGCCCTGCACGTCGTCGACGTGCCAGTGGGTGACGGCGCCGCCGGGAGCGGTGGCCGCGTTCGGCGGGGCGTACCGGCGGTCGATGAGGCCGAGTTCGGCCTGGTAGTCGCCGATCCGGAACTCGTAGTAGGCGGCCGGCTGACCGTTGCCGGGGCGCTCGAAGTACGGCTCGACGCCCAGCAGCTCGACGTACCAGTTCTTGGCGGCCTCCAGGTCGTCGGCCCAGAAGTTGACGGTGGCGATTCCTCGCAGCATGGGTGGTGTCCCTTTCTCCGGTCGCTGATGAGAACCATCCTTTCGTGGAAAGTGCTCACCGAATGAGCACTTTTTCGGCGAATCTGGAGACATGCGAGCTGACCGTCTCATCGCCGCCCTTCTGCTCATGCAGTCCCGTGGCCGCGTGACCGCCGCCGAACTGGCCGCCGAGCTGGAGGTCTCCGTCGCCACGGCGCGCCGGGACCTGGAGGCGCTGTCCGCGGCGGGCATCCCGGTGTACCCACAGCCCGGACGCGGTGGCGGCTGGTCGCTGCTCGGGGGCGCCCGTACCGACCTCAGCGGCCTGTCGGCGACGGAGGCGCAGGCGCTGTTCCTGCTCGTCGGCCCGGCCGCCGCCATCTCGGAGGAGGCCAAGGCGGCGCTGCGCAAGCTCGTACGGGCGCTGCCGCGGCCGTTCCGGGCCGACGCCGAGGCCGCCGCGAGCGCCACCATGATCGACCCGACCCGCTGGGGCGAGCGCGACCGCCGCCGGCCCGAGATGGTGGACCGGCTGCAGGCCGCCGTGGTCCACCGGCGCAAGGTCCGCCTGACCTACGCCGGCCGCACCCGGGAGCAGACCGAACGGCTGGTGGACCCGTGGGGTCTGGTCGACAAGGACGAGGTCTGGTATCTGCTCGCCGGGACCGAGCGCGGGCAGCGGACGTTCAGGGTCGATCGGATCGTCGAGGCCGAGCCGACCGGCGAGCCCGCCGAGCGGCCCGACGACTTCACCCTCGCCGCCGCGTGGCAGGAGGTCGTCGGCGAGGTGGAGCAGCGGCGGTCACGCACCTGGGCGACCGTGCTCATCGAGACCAGGTTCGTCCCGGTGCTGCGCGACCACTTCGGACGGCACTGCCAGGTCGAGCACGAACGCGACGAGCACGGGCGGGCCAGGGTCCGCGTCGGGGCGCCCACACCGCTGGACATCGCCAGGCAGCTCGCCGGCTGGGGCGCGCTGGTCGAGGTGCTCGAACCTGCTCCGGTCCGGTTGGAGCTGGCCCGCATCGGCACCGAGCTCGCCGCCCGCTACGCCGGCACGCCCTGATGAGGCCGCTCAGCGGGCAACACGAGCCACGCCCGCCGCCCGCCGGACCGACGACCGGCTGCTACGTGCCGCGCGTTTGGGGTGATCGGTCGTTAGGTGTCGCGTGTTTGGGGTGATCGGTCGTTAGGTGTCGCCCGTCCGGGATGATCGGTCGCTACGTGTCGCCCGCCCGGATGACGGCCTGCATGGAAGGAACGGGCCTGCCACCAGAGATGGCGGCAGGCCCGTTCGCGCGGCAAAGCGGACGTCAGCGCGACAGCTGGCTCAGGTCGCGGGAGGCGCCCGTGGAGGCGGACGTGGTCATGGCCGCGTAGGCCTGCAGGGCCGCGCTGACCGGCCGCTCGCGGTCGCGCGGGCGGTAGCCGCCGAGGTCGGCCAGCAGCCGCTCGCGGCGGACCTGCAGCTCGGCCTCCGGAACACGGAGCTCCAGCTTGCGGGCCGGGATGTCGATGTCGATGATGTCACCGTCCTCGACCAGGGCGATCGTGCCGCCCTCGGCGGCCTCCGGAGAGGCGTGGCCGATCGACAGACCGGAGGTGCCGCCGGAGAAGCGGCCGTCGGTGACCAGGGCGCACGCCTTGCCGAGGCCCTTGCCCTTGAGGAACGAGGTCGGGTAGAGCATCTCCTGCATGCCGGGGCCGCCCTTGGGGCCCTCGTAGCGGATGACCACCACGTCGCCCTCGTGCACGCGCCCGTTGAGGATGCCCTCGACCGCCTGCTCCTGCGACTCGAACACGACCGCAGGCCCACTGAACTTCCAGATCGACTCGTCGACCCCGGCCGTCTTGACCACGGCGCCGTCACGGGCGATGTTGCCGTAGAGGACGGCCAGGCCGCCGTCGACGGTGTAGGCGTGCTCGAGATCGCGCACGCAACCCTCGGCCCGGTCGACGTCGAGGTCGTCCCAGCGGTTGTCCTGGGAGTAGGGCTTGACGGTGCGGACGTTGCCCGGCGCGGCGTGCCACAGCTCGATCGCCTCGGGCAGCACGGTCGGCGAGCACGGGTCCCAGGCGGCCAGCATGTCGCCCAGGGTGCCGCCGTTGACCGTGGGCACGTCGCGGTGGAGCAGCCCGGCGCGGTCGAGCTCGCCCAGGATGGCGGGGATGCCGCCGGCCCGGTGGACGTCCTCGATGTGGTACTTGTTCGTCGCCGGGGCGACCTTGCACAGGCACGGCACGCGCAGCGAGATCTCGTTGATCTCCTTGAGGCCGAAGTCGACGCCGGCCTCGCGGGCCGCGGCCAGGATGTGCAGGATCGTGTTGGTCGAGCCGCCCATCGCGACGTCGAGCGTCATCGCGTTCTCGAACGCCTCACGCGTCGCGATGGTGCGCGGCAGGACCGACTCGTCGTCGTCCTCGTAGTAGCGGCGGGTGATCTCCACGAGCCGGCGGCCGGCGTCCTCGAAGAGCTGCTTGCGCGCCCGGTGCGTGGCCAGGATCGTGCCGTTGCCGGGCAACGCCAGGCCGATGGCCTCGGCCAGGCAGTTCATGGAGTTGGCGGTGAACATGCCCGAGCACGACCCGCACGTCGGGCAGGCGGCCTCCTCCATCTCCAGCAACTCGGCGTCGGACACCGACTCGTCGGCGGAGGCGATCATCGGGTCGATGAGGTCGAGCTTGCGCCCGGGCGTCTTGCCGGCCTCCATGGGACCGCCGGAGACGAAGATCGTCGGGATGTTGAGGCGGAACGCGGCCAGCAGCATGCCCGGCGTGATCTTGTCACAGTTGGAGACGCAGATCAGCGCGTCGGCGCAGTGGGCGTTGACCATGTACTCGACCGCGTCGGCGATCAGCTCGCGGGACGGCAGGGAGTAGAGCATGCCGCCGTGGCCCATGGCGATGCCGTCGTCGACCGCGATCGTGTTGAACTCGCGTGGGATCGCCCCCGCCTCCCGGATCGCCGCGGAGACCACGTCGCCGACGTCGCGCAGGTGCACGTGACCGGGGACGAACTGCGTGAAGCTGTTGGCCACGGCGATGATGGGCTTGCCGAAGTCGCTCCCGGCTACGCCGGTCGCGCGGAGCAGGGCGCGAGCGCCGACCATGTTCCTGCCGTGGGTGACCGTGCGTGACCTGAGGGCGGGCATTGTGCTTCTCCCATCGCTTTCCAGTCTCCCCATGGTACGGGGCGTCGCCCGGTGGCTGAGACGGCTGTCCACAGCTCGGACGGGTGGGGCGAGGTCATCCACAGGCCCGAGGCGAATCGGTCCGCGATGCCGGGGCGACAGGCGACAGGCGACAGGCGACGGGTGGCAGGCGACGGGCGACGGGTGGGGGGTGGCGGAGTCAGGCGGGGATACGGACCGCGGCGAGCTGGGTCGCCTGGGCGACGAGCCGGCCCTTGTGGTCCCAGATCTGTGCCGTCTCGTCCATCCGGTCGCCCCCGACATCCGTGGCCTGCAGCCGGACCCGGACGGGGCCCGGCGCCGGCAGCCGCCGGACGTAGGCCGACAGTTGGACGGTGGGCACCCAGCCGGGCAGGCCCAGGTCGTAGGAGGCGGGGGGCACCGGGTCGAGCGCCACGAGGAGGCTGAGGGGATCCCAGTCGCTGCCGTCCGCGAGGCGCTGCCAGGTCGCGATCAGGCCCCGCCGGGCCGGCGCGCCGAACGCGAACGCCAGGTGCTCCGGGTGGATGTGCTGCTCGACCACGTCCATCAGCGGCACGGGGAAGCCGGCGCCCGGCGGGTTCGCGGGCGCGGGGAAGCACTCCTCCCGCGGGGGGATCTCCACCGGTTCGGCGGCGGACCACCAGGGGCCCGTGTCGTCCAGCGCCCCCAGCGTGATCAGCGCCTCCACGAGCGGCCGGTCCCGCTGCGCGAGCGTCGCCCGCACCTGTGCCAAGCTCCGGCCGACGCGCAGCGTCTCGACCCGCACCTCGGCGGCGCCGGGCTCGGGCGGCTCGACGAAGGACGCGCTCACGGCGGTCACGTGCGGATGGCCCGCGCCGCCCGAGCTCAGGCAGGCGGCCCGGCCGAGCACCGCGAGCAGGTAGCCGCCGTGCAGCCGGGTGCCGACGCTCCATTGCGGGTCCAGTTCGGCCCCGTACACGCCGGCGCCGCGGGCCGGCATGGCCGTCAGCGCGGTCGCTTCCTGAAAAGTCCCCATCACGCCCCTTTCGCAGAGGCTCAGATTGACACCGTTAACTTGACGGCGTCAATCTGAGTTCATGCAGAAGCGGGTACGAGCACGGCGCGGCCACGGCCCGCTGCTGCGCGAGGAGATCCTGCGCGCGGCCGCGGCCCTGCTGGCCGAGACCGGCACCGAGGACGCGCTCACCCTGCGCGCGGTGGCCGAGCGGACGGGCGTGTCCACCCCGTCGGTCTACCTTCACTTCGCCGACAAGGAAGCGCTCGTGGAGGCCGTCTGCCTGCGGGTCTGGGACGAGCTGGGCCGGCTGTTCGCCGCGTGCGGCGACGACGACCCCTTGCGCACGCTCGGCAGATGCGGCCGGGCCTACGCGCGCTTCGCGCTGGACCACCCGGTGCAGTATCGGGTCCTCATGATGCGGCCGCCCGCCGGTCGCGCCGGTGTCGCGGGCGTGCCCCGGGCGGCCGCCGCCTGCTTCGGCCACATGGTCGACGCCGTGGCCGCCTGCGTCCGGACGGGCGTCCTGCGCGGCGACCCCGAACTGCTCGCCCTCGGCATGTGGTCGGCCGTGCACGGATGCGTCTCGCTGTTCATCGCGCAGCCGTCGTTCCCCTGGCCGGGGGACAGGGAGGCGCTGGTGGACCACATCGTGCGGGTGGCCGGGTTCGGCACCGCCCTGGCCGCGCGCCTGCCGCGCGAGCTGCCGCCCAGCGCGGAGCTGGCCCGCGAGCTGGACGACCTGGCGACGCGCCTGGCGGCCCGCGAGGAGCCGCCCGGCCCGGCCTGACTAGCCCTCGCCGTAGCGGGCCGGAAGCACCTCGGCCGCGATCGCGTAGAGCCGGTCGATCTCGGCGTCGGTCAGCGCCCGCTCCCGCTTGGTGATCCACTTACGGGCACGGCCGCCGTCGTAGACGTCGACGCCGCGGATGCTCATCACCTTCCACGGCACCGCCGGCCCGTAGATGGCCAGCGACGGCACGACCGAGATCTCACGGCCGTACTCCTTGCTGATCAGCTCGCCGGCCTTGGTCGCCTCCATCTTCGCCTCGGTGAGTCGCTCCTTCTTGTCGAAGGGGCCGTGGTAGAGCTTCTTGCCCATCTGCACCCGCACCGGCAGGCGCTTGTCCCACTTCTCGGAGTCGACCGCGTACACACCGGTCGGACCGACGACCAGGTGGTCGATCTGGGCCTCGGTGCCCGGGATCGCCCTGGCGTGGAGCGTGCGGTAGCCGTTGCGTTCGAGCTTGCGCAGCTGGGCCTCGGTGCGCCGCTCGGCGACGGAGGCGCGTCGCCAGGCAGGCACGGCGGAATGGGACTTGGCCCGGTAGACCGTGTCGAGGATCGCCGCGACGACACCCGCCGTCACGCCCGCCCGCCAGTCGCCCAGCAGGAATCCCGCGACCAGCGCCACGCCCAGTGCCAGCAGCGCCCGCAGGCGCAGATGGTGGAAGCGCGGCTGGCCGAGCAGGCTGCCCACGGACACGCGCTTGACGGGCGCGTACGTGGGAGTGGGCGCCGATTGCTTGGCGGAGGTCTGCTCGCCCTCGTCAGGTCTGTCGCTCACCCAGATCGGTGAGGTGTTGTGACCGTCTTCTCGCTGGTGGTCGGAGTCCACGCGACTCACCGTAGCCCGAGCGTCTGGTCGATTCCTAGTGTTGCCCTGTCCATAGTTTTATGGCCCCAGCCCACCGTGTTCCGCGCCCGATTTCCGGGTATCTATTACGTTCTTCTCTAGAGATCCCTAGTGTGACCAGCGTGCGAGACCTTCACGAGCTAACGGCACTCGATCAGGCGCAGGCCATCCGCGACCGGGTCATCTCGCCGGTCGAGCTCACGCGCCACTACCTCGACCGGATCGAGCGGATCGACCCGCGCGTCGGCGCGTACGTGACCGTGACCGCCGAGAGGGCACTGGAGCAAGCCGCTCGCCTGGAGCAGGACCTGCCGGACGGGCCGCTCGCCGGAGTGCCGATCCCTGTCAAGGATCTTAACCTGGTGAAGGACGTGCCGATCATGTTCGGCTCGGCGACATACCGGGAGTTCGTCGCGCCGGTCGACGACACGGTCGTGGAACGGCTGCGCGAGGCCGGCACGGTCATGCTCGGCAAGACCGCGACACCGGAGTTCGGGCTGCCCTGCTACACCGAGACCGACCTTTCGCCGCCCACCCGCTCGCCCTGGGACGTCGAGCGCTCCGCCGGCGGGTCGAGCGGCGGCGCGGCGGCGGCCGTGGCGGCCGGACTGGCCCCGGCGGCGCAGGGGAGCGACGGTGCCGGCTCCATCCGCATCCCCGCCTCGGTGTGCGGGCTGTTCGGCATCAAGCCGACGCGCGGCCGGATCAGCTTCGCGCCGATCATCCCCGACCTCGCCGGCCTGTCCACCAACGGTCCGATCGCCCGTACGGTCGCCGACGCGGCGGCCCTGCTCGACGTGATGGCGCACAACGTGCCCGGCGACCTCTACGTCGCGCCGCCGGCCGAGGGGACGTTCCTGGCGCACGCCGGGCGGGAGCCGGGACGGCTGCGCATCGCCCGGTACGCCGACCCGGTGGTGCCCGGCGCCGAGGTCGACCCCGAGGTGCTCGCCGCCTACGAGGACGCCAGCGCCACGCTGGCCGGGCTCGGCCACGAGGTCGTGGACATCGACCGGCCCTACGGGCCCGACCTGGTGCCGCAGTTCGTCACGTTGTGGTACGCCTTCGCCTGCATGCACCCCGTCGCCGACGACCAGACCGGCCTGCTGCGGCCGATCACCGCCTGGCTGCGCGAACGCGGCTTCGCCACCCCGGCGCCGGCGTTCCTCCAGGCGCAGGCGGCGCTGCAACTGGCGACCAGGGGCGGCCTCGCGGTGACCGACGGCTACGACGCGGTGCTCACGCCGACCGTGACGCAGCCGCCCCGGCCGGTGGGCTGGTTCGAGGACGTGACCGAGCCCGAGGAGACGTTCGAGCGGATGACCCGGTTCGCCGCCTTCCCGGCCATCTACAACGTCACCGGCCAGCCCGCGGTCAACCTGCCCCTGCACTGGAGCGCCGACGGGCTGCCGATCGGCGTCATGCTCGGGGGCCGCATCGGCGGCGAGGGCACCCTCATCTCGCTGTCGGCCCAGGTGGAGGCGGCCAGAGGCGGCTTCTGGGGCAAGCGCCGGCCGCCGGTCTGGTGACCCACCCCGGCCGAGTCCCCCCGACCGAGTCACCCTGTGTGAGTCACCGGCCTGAGTCACCGGCCTGAGTCACGCCGACGGGGCCGCCTCCAGCAGCGCCACCACGTGGTCGCTCACCCCGGACAGCAGCGTCGCCGGGGCGATGGGCGCGGCGGCCACGGCCGAGAACAGCGCCGGCAGCCCGGGCAGCGGGAAGCCGTCGTCCTTCAGCGCGGCGCCGCCGACCTCGTTCTTGTCGAGCGCGGAACGGCTGCGCTCCCAGGCGTCGAGCACCTCCTCGGGGGAGGGCACGCCGAACCCGTGGCCGACGGGCGCCGCGTGGCGCAGCCGTACCAGCGGGGTGTCGGCGAAGGCCAGCGCGGTGCGGGCGCGCACGCCCAGGTCGGCGCGTTGCTCCGGCTCGATCCAGTGCATCGCCGTGCACGGGTTGCGGCAGGTCGCCACGCACACGGCCAGCGCGCCGGCCACCTGGCTGTGCTGCCGGTCGAAGTACGCCCGCCACCCCTCGGCCGGCTCGCCCGCCACCCGCAGTGTCCTGTTGGTGGCCGATTGCTCGGACTTGGTGTGGTCGCAGTCGCGGTCGCCGATGACGCCGAACCGGCTGCCGGGCGCGCTCAGCCCGTCGGGCCACAGCGCAGGGTCGCCCGCGTGGCCCAGTTGCGGCTCGAACGCGAGCAGCGGAAGGTACTCGCTGGCGATGTGCACCGCGGCGATCATCGGGCTCAGCTCCCGGCGGTTCCAGCGGGCCGCGATGACCTCCAGCAGCAGCCCGTAGCCGGGCCGCAGCGACTCCAGCGCGCCGCGCGGCTGCTCTCGCGGCGTCTGCGGCATGTGGCAGGCGCGGGCCCGCCGCCTCAGCTCCGCCGGGACGGACCGCGCCTCGACCGCGAAGTCCTCGGCGTCCAGCGACATCAGCCGCTGCCCGAACTCGCACACGTCGGCGATCTCCGGAGTCGGGGCCAGCGCTCCGAGGTCGGCGAACGCGTAGCGGCGGGCCAGGGCGATGAGCAGGTCGCGAGTCGAGTGCACCGATCAACTCTCTCATGACGGGACCGGCGGACCGTGCCGCCGGCCGCCGCGGACAGCACCCCACGATGATCGCGTAGAGTCGGGGAGATGCCTGTCTCGCGCCAGGGAGTCGTCCTCGGAGCGGCCGCGTACGTCCTGTGGGGCCTGTCGGCGCTCTACTGGCCGCTCGTCGAGCCGACGGGCCCGGTGGAGATCCTGGCACTGCGGATGGTGTGGTCGCCCGTCGCGATCGGCCTGCTGGTGCTCGCGCTCGGCCGCCGGCGACGGGTGACGGCCATCCTGCGCCGGCCGCGCCAGGTGGCGCTGCTGGCCCTGGGCGGTGTCCTCACCACCGTCAACTGGGCGCTGTTCATCTGGGCCACCATGAACGGCCACGTCGTCGACGCCTCGCTCGGCTACTTCATCACCCCGCTGGTCAGCGTCGCGCTCGGAGTGGTCGTCCTCAGGGAGCGGCTGGGCGCGTGGCAGTGGGCGGGGATCGGCCTGGGCGCAGCCGCCGTCCTGCTCCTGACCATCGGGTACGGCGGGCCGCCCTGGATCGCGCTCGGCCTGGCGGTCACGTTCGGCACCTACGGCCTGATCAAGAAGCGGGTCGGCGTCGGCGCCGTCGAGGGGCTCATGGTGGAGACCGCCGTCCTGTCACCGCCGGCGCTGATCTACACCGTGGTGCTGCAGGCCGGCGGCGGGGCGACCTTCGGTCACGTGTCCGCCGCCAACACGCTGCTGGGCGTCGGCGCGGGCTTCGTGATGACGGTGCCGATGCTGCTGTTCAGCGCGGCGGCCAAGAAGATCCCGTTGAGCCTCACCGGCATGCTGCAGTACATCGAGCCGATCGTGCAGTTCCTCGTCGGGCTCCTCGTCTTCCGCGAGCCCATGCCGGTGGCCCGGTGGGCGGCCTTCGCCCTGCTCTGGCTGGGACTGGCGGTGCTGACCGCCGACGCGGTCAGGCGACGGGGTCCGCGGCCCGCGGCTCAGGCTCGTCGAGATCCACCGCGCTCCGCTCGATCATCTCGAACTGCCGCATCAGCCGTTCGAGATCCGGAGGAGAGACCGTGAACGTGTCGTGGACGGCCTCGCCCGCGGCCGTGTAGCTCAGCTCGTGGCCGCAGGTGCCGTCCCAGATCCCGGAGATCACCCGCATCGGCGGCGGCAGCCGGTCGACGTGCACCCGGCGCACCCTGACCCCGGCCGTCTGCTGCTCACGGGCCAGCGCGTCGAGCTCGCCGGTCCACTCGTGGTAGATGAACACCCGGCGGATCACCACGCCCCGCGCCAGCGCGGTCAGCTGGGCCCGCCAGTACTGCCGGCCCACCGGCTCGTGCCACCAGCCCAGGTCCACGGCGGGGACGCTGGTGACGCACATGCTCTCCTGCGCCTGCTCGATCAGCCGCAGGAACACCGCGTTGTCGCCGTACGGTGCGCGGAAGTGACCGCGCTCCAGGTCGGCGAGGGTCCTGAGGCACTCCTCGAAGGCGGCCCGGCAGGCGTCCTCGGCCGGCGTGCCCTTGTAGTCGCGCTCCACGTGCTTGGCCGCGCGCAGCATCGGCTCCATCACGTCGGGCAGCCACGGGATCTTCTCGATCGTGGAGACCATGTGGCCGACCCGGGTCTCGTGGTCCACGCGGCGCTTCTCCCGCAGGAGGGTCTGGATCTGCAGGGTGATGACGCCGCCGATGAGCCCGGCCACCGTGCCCAGAGCCTGCGCGGTGTCCTCGCGGACGTAGAAGATGACGCCCAGCAGCACGGACAGCCCCGTGCCGATGAGCAGGACGGGATCGACGACGAGAGAGGGCGACTTCTTCTTCTGCCGCTGCAACGGGGCTCCCGGGACGCGTGGGGGACACGGCAATATAACCGATCATGCACGCGGCGGCGGGCGGTCCGGAGTGACCGTCAGGGGCAGGGCGCCCTGACGCACTGGATGTCGCCCGGCTCCGCGGTCACACTGGGCTCCGGCTCGGCCGTCGGCTCCTGCGGGCCGGGGCCGGTGGGCTCCTGGCTGGGCTCGGGCTCCTTGGTGGGGCTCTGCGTCGGCGTCGTGGACGGCTCGGTGGCCGACGGGGTCGGCGTCGGGGTGGCGCTGGCGGACGGGGTGGCCGTCGCCGTGGCGCTCGGCCGCGGGGCGGTCGTGGAGGTGCGCGGCGGCGGGGCCGACTGCTTGATCGCGGTGGTGGGCGGCTCGGCGACCGGGGCGGCCTCGCTCGTCGCCACGGACGGCGTGACGGGCAGGACCGGGTCGGCGGCGCTCTCGGGACGCAACCAGATCGAACCGGCGACGGCCGAGGTGACGGCGACGGCGGCGGCCACCGCCAGCAGCGCGCTGCGCGCGCGACGCCGAGGGGAGACCGGCGCGGTGGCGTGCGGGTCGGGCGCCGGCGGCGGGGTGGGCAGCGTGCCGGGCTCGGCGGCGGACGCGGTCGCCCCCGTGCCGGACGTGGTCTCCCGCGCGAGCGGGGCGCCGGCGGACGCCTGGGCGAGCGGGGTGCCGGGCAGCACGTCGGGCGGCGTGTCCGGCGCGGTCATGGCCTGCCGGGCGGCGGCACCCATCGCGACGGCCGACGGCCAGCGCCTGCCCGGCTCCTTCGCCAGCGCCCTGGCGACCACCTCGCGCGGCCCCGCCGGCACCTCGGCGGGCAGCGGCGGCACGTCGGCGTGCAGGTGCTTGAAGATGATCTGCACGGGGGTCTCGCCCTGGAAGGGCAGGTGCCCGGCCAGGCACTCGAAGGCGACCACGCCGAGGGCGTAGACGTCGGCAGAGGGCGTCACCTCGCTGGCCGTGGCCAGCTCGGGAGCGCAGTAGCCGGCCGAGCAGAGCATCGCGCCGGTGGCGGTGAGCTGGCCCGCCGACGCGGAGTGGGCGATGCCGAAGTCGGTGAGGGCGACCCGGCCGTCGGACCTGATGAGCAGGTTGGCCGGCTTGACGTCGCGGTGCACGATGCCCTGCTCGTGCGCGGCCGACAGCGCGTCGGCCACCTCGGCGACCAGGCGCATGGTGGCGGCCGGGTCGAGCGGCCGGCGGCGCAGCACCCGGTCGAGCGACTCGCCCTCGACGAACTCCATCACCAGGAAGCTCACCCGGCGACCGCCGACCTCGCACGCGCCGTAGTCGTAGACGTCGACCACGCCGGGATGCCGGAGCGTGGCCATGGCCCTGGCCTCGTTCTGGAACCGCTGGGCGAACGTCGGGTCCTCCGCCAGCGCGGGCGTCATGACCTTGACGGCCACGGCGCGACCGAGCACGGTGTCGTCGGCCCGCCACACCTCGCCCATGCCGCCGCCGCCGACGCGGCTGGTCAGCACGTAGCGGTCATTGAGGGTGGCACCGGGGGCGAGCACGTCTTCGAGGCTAACACCGGGGGAGCGATGCGATCGCCGAATCGCAGAGCACGTCGCGCCCGCGCCACGGGACTCTCACCGCAGGTCAGCAAGCCTGGCCGGATCGGCTGCCCGGACGCCGGGACCCCGGCCGCCTGGGGCGGGCCGGGGTCTCGGGTGGTGCGGGCCGGGCGGGACCGCGCGACAGGGCCAGGAGTGGGCTAGGAGGCGTCCTTGGCCCGGTTGCGCAGGGCGCGGCTGACGCCGTCGGCGCCTTCGAGGATCAGCCGGCGCAGCGCCTGCGGCGGCTGCTCCTCCGCGAGGTGGCGCTCGGCCGCCGCCACCGTCTCCGGCTCGATGAGCAGCGACGGGAACAAGCCCACAGCGAACGTGCTGGCCTGGTCGAACGTCCACTCCTTGTAGATCCGCCCGACCTCGGCGAAGTACGTGTCGCGGTACGGCGCCAGCAGCTCGGTGTGGTGCGGGTCCTGGAAGCCCGTGATCGTGGTGCGCGCGATGTGGTTGGCCAGCTTGCCGCTGACGATGCGCTCCCACGCCGCCGCCTTCGCCTCGGCCGTCGGCACGGCCGCACGGCACAGCGCCGCCGACCGCTCACCGGTGGCCGTCGGGTCGCGGCGCAGCTCGGCCTCGATGTCGGCCTCGCCCAGCACCCCGCCCGAGACGAGCGCGTGCGTCAGGGTCCAGCGCAGATCGGCGTCCACGGTCAGCCCCTCGGGCACCGCCGAGCCGTCCAGGATGCCCTGGAGCAGCGCCAGGTCGTCGCCGGAGATGGCCACGGGCGCGAACGCCTGCAGGAACGCGAGCTGGTGGTCGGAACCGGGCTCGGCCGCCGCCAGCCAGGAGCGCAGCTCGGCGGCCAGCAGCGCCAGGCCCTCCGGCCGCCATGCCGGGTCCGCGTACTGCTGCACGGCCTGGCGGGCCTGCCGCAGGACCGCCTGCAGGACCGTGATGTCCTTGACCGTGCCCGCGCCGGAGACGACCAGCCTGACGTAGTCGCGGGTGGGCAGTTCGCCGTCGCGCGTCATGTCCCACGCCGCCGACCAGCACAGGGCGCGCGGCAGCGACTCGGTGAACGCGGCGATGCCGCCGTCGACCAGCGTGCGCAGCGACCGCTCGTCCAGGCGGATCTTGGCGTACGTCAGGTCGTCGTCGTTGACCAGCACCAGGTCCGGCTGCTCGACGCCGACCAGCTCGGGCACGGCCGTCCGGGCGCCCACCACGTCCAGCTCGACCCGCTGGGTGCGGGTCAGCTCGCCGTCGACCAGCGTGTAGAGGCCGATGGCGACCCGGTGCGAGCGCAGCGTCGGGTAGTCGGCCGGAGCCTCCTGCAACACCTCGAAGCTCTCGAATCGGCCGTCGGCCGACACCTCGAACGACGGGCGCAGCGTGTTGACCCAGGCCGTCTCCAGCCACTCCTTCGACCACGAGGACAGGTCGCGGCCCGAGGTGCGCTCCAGCGCGGAGAGCAGGTCCTTCAGCTCGGTGTTGCCCCAGGCGTGCTCGCCGAAGTAGTCGCGCACCCCGGCCAGGAAGTTGTCGAGGCCGACGTAGGCGACGAGCTGCTTGAGCACCGAGGCGCCCTTGGCGTAGGTGATGCCGTCGAAGTTGACCTCGACCGCCTGCATGTCGGGGATGTCGGCGGCGATCGGGTGGGTGGAGGGGAGCTGGTCCTGGCGGTAGGCCCACGCCTTCTCCACGTTCGCGAACGTGGTCCACGCGCCCTTGCCCCAGCGGGTCGCCTCCGCCTGGGCGAGCACCGACATGTAGGTGGCGAACGACTCGTTCAGCCACAGGTCGTCCCACCAGCGCATGGTGACCAGGTCGCCGAACCACATGTGCGCCATCTCGTGCAGGATCGTCTCGGCCCGCCGCTCGACCACGGCGTCCGTGACGCGCGAGCGGAAGACGTAGTCCTCCAGGAAGGTGACGCAGCCCGCGTTCTCCATCGCGCCCGCGTTGAATTCCGGCACGAAGAGCTGATCGTACTTGCCGAACGGGTAGCGGACCCCGAACACCTTGTGGAAGAAGTCGAAGCCCTGCCGGGTGACCTCGAAGATGTTGTCCGCGTCGAGGTGCTCGGCCAGCGAGGCGCGGCAGTAGAGGCCCAGCGGGATGCCGTCGTGCTCCGAGGTCACCTTGTGGTACGGCCCCGCCACCAGCGCCGTGATGTACGTGGACATGACCGGCGTGGCCGGGAACTCCCACCGCCTGGCGGCCTGCGCCGCCCCGTGCCTGCCGCCCTCCTCGGCCAGCTCCGTCACCGCGGCCGGCGCGGCGTTGGAGACGACCTCCCAGTCGGCCGGGGCCAGCACGGTGAGCTGGAAGGTGGCCTTGAGGTCGGGCTGGTCGAAGCAGGCGTACATGCGGTGGGCGTCGGCCGTCTCGAACTGGCTGTGCAGGTAGACCTTCTGGTCCACCGGGTCGACGAAACGGTGCAGGCCCTCGCCGGTGCGCATGTAGGCGCAGTCGGCGTCGATTCGCAGCTCGTTGGACCCGGCCAGCGAGGGCAGGGGGAAGCGGCCCTGCTCGGCGTCGTAGGCCGAGACGTCGAGGTCCTCGCCGTTGAGCGTCACCTTGCGGACCTTGGCGCCGTGCAGGTCGATGAAGGTGGACGCCCCCGGTCGCGTGCTGCTGAACCGGACGGTGGTGAGGCTCTCGAAGCGTTCCTCGCCGTCCGTCAGGTCGAGGGCGACCTCGTACGCCTCGACTCTCAGCAGCCGGGCACGCTCGCGAGCCTCGTCCCGGGTCAGATTGCCTGCCAAGTTGTGCTCCTTTTCACCACTTCGTCGGGGTAGTCGGTATCCTGTCACGCTTGGAATAGGACACGGACCCACCCAGGTTATGACCCCACATGACTGTGAAGACTCCTGTCGATCTGTGGTTCGATCCTTTCTGCCCCTTCGCATGGGCGACGTCACGGTGGCTTCTCGAAGTGGAGAAGGTCCGGCCCATCGAGCCCCGCTGGCGTCTGATGAGCCTCCACATGCTCAACGAGGGCAAGGACGTCCCCGCCGATTACCTGCAGCGGATCGCCCGGGCACAGGAGCTGGTCAGGGTCGTCGCCGCCGCCCAGCAGAAGTACGGTGACCAGGTCACCGGCGCCCTCTACACCGAGCTCGGCACCCGCCTGCACAACGAGCGCAGGGGCAAGCGCCTGGACCTGCTGCGCCAGACCGCCGAGGAGGCCCTGGAGGCCGCCGGCCTCGACCGCAAGCTCGCCGACGCCATGGAGTCCGAGGAGTACGAGGACGCCATCCGCGCCTCCCACGACGAGGGCATGGCCCTGGTCGGCCAGGAGGTCGGCACCCCCGTCATCCGGGTCGGCTCCAACGCCTTCTTCGGCCCCGTCATCACCCGCATCCCCCGCGGCGAGGAGGCCGGCCGCCTGTGGGACGGCGTCCTGCTCGTCACCGCCTTCGAGGACTTCTTCGAGCTCAAGCGCTCCCGTACCCGCGAGGTCCGCTTCGACTGACCCCGGTCCGCCCAACCAATGTGGGCAACTCATCCCCTTACCGGGCGCATGACCGTACAGTGCTGCAAAGTGTGTCGCTGGCGACGGTGGGTCAGCGAAGATGCGGATGTTGACACCGTGAGTCATGCGCCTGGCTCTCGCATTGTCGAGGCGGGCGCGCGAGGATGGGGGCCATGCGCAGGTTGTACATCGGCGGTACGTGGACCGCCTCGGTCTCCGGCGAGGCGATCGACGTCGTCAACCCGGCCACGGAGGAGATCATCGACAGGGTGCCCGCCGGCGCCCCCGACGACGTGGAGGCCGCAGTCCTGGCGGCGCGAAGAGCCTTCCCCTCCTGGTCCGCCACCGATCCGGCCGAACGCGCCAAACTCCTGGCCGCCGCCGCCTCCCTCATCGAGCAGCGCGCCGACGACATCGCCGCCACGATCGCGACCGACATGGGCGCGCCGCTCGGGTTCGCGCGCAAGGTGCAGACGCTGATGCCCGCCGGGGTGCTCGCCTCCTACGCCCGGCTCGCCGAGAGCCACCCGCGTGAGACGCGGATCGGCAACTCCCTCGTCGTCAAGGAGCCCGTCGGCGTCGTTGCGGCGATCACGCCCTGGAACTACCCGCTGCACCAGATCGTCTGCAAGGTGGCCCCGGCGCTGGCCGCCGGCTGCACGGTCGTACTCAAGCCGAGCGAGGTCGCGCCGCTCGCCGCGTACGCGCTGGCCGACATCCTGCACGAGGTCGGCCTGCCGCCCGGCGTCTTCAACCTCGTCAGCGGGCGCGGCCCGGTCGTCGGCGAGGCCATGGCCGCCCACCCGGAGGTCGACATGGTCTCCTTCACCGGCTCCACGGCGGCCGGGCGCCGGGTCGCCTCGCTCGCCGTCGAGACCGTCAAGCGGGTCGCGCTCGAACTCGGCGGCAAGTCGGCCAACATCATCCTGCCCGACGCCGACCTGCCCGCCGCGGTCAAGGCCGGTGTCGCCAACTGCTTCGCCAACGCCGGCCAGACCTGCTCGGCGTGGACCCGCATGCTCGTCCACCGCGACCTGTACGACGAGGCCGTCCGGCTGGCCGTCGAGGCGACCCGCGCCTACACCGTCGGCGACCCGTTCGACGAGACCACGCGTGTCGGCCCGCTCGTCTCCGCCGCCCAGCGCGACCGCGTCGTCCGCTACATCAACCGGGGCCAGGAGGAGGGCGCCCGCCTGGTGGCCGGCGGCACCGAACGCCCTCACGAGCGCGGCTACTACGTCGAGCCCACCGTCTTCGCCGGCGTGGAGCCCGGCATGGCGATCGAGCAGGACGAGATCTTCGGCCCGGTCCTCGTGATCGTCCCCTACACCAGCGAGGACCAGGCGGTCCGCATCGCCGACGGCACCCGCTACGGCCTGTCGGGCGCCGTCTGGGCCGCCACCGACGAACGCGCCCTCGCCGTCGCCCGCCGCCTCCGCACCGGCCAGGTGATGATCAACGGGGGCCGCTTCAACCCGCTGGCGCCCTTCGGCGGCTACAAGCAGTCCGGCGTGGGCCGCGAGCTGGGCGAGCACGGCCTGGAGGAGTATCTGGAGACCAAGTCGCTCCAGCTCTGACCCCCGGCATGGGGCCGGCCCCGGCCGACGCGCGACCGGGGCCGGATCCGCCGGCCGTCAGTCGGCGCAGATGGCGAAGACGCTGATGCCGACGTCGTTGTAGCCGTCCTGGCGGCCGATGCCGATCCAGCCGCGCCCGTCGTCGGTGGGGAACGACCCGACCAGGATCGCCCTGTTGCCACGGGCCTCCGCGCCGCCGCCGAGGACCTTCTTGGTGCCGGGGCAGTAGAGCGTGCGGCGCTGGAAGTTGCCGACGTTCGCGTTGGGCAGGGTGACGAGCTGGTAGCCGGGAGGAAGGGCCGAATGGCGGGCGACCGCCGTGACGGGAGCGGGCCTCTCGCTCGCCGCGGCGGTCGCCGTCAGGCACGCCCCCGCCGCGAGCACGGTCAGGGGGATGGCCAGGAACCTCTTCGACTGCATCGTTCTCCTTCTGTCCTGCCCCCGTGGCGCGCGACACCCGCGCAGCACGCGAATGCGGTGGTGAGGTGAGCGCTGGGGGCAAAGGGGCTGACACGATGAGTATCCGTGCGGTGACGCAGCGTGTCCATGCGTATCTGTGTTCGGACAGGCCCCGGCTCGGGCCGGATCAGAGGATCATGCCGCCGGTGGCGAGGATGTTCTGGCCGGTGATCCAGCGCCCGTCCGGCCCGGCCAGGAACGCGATCACGGACGCGATGTCGTCCGGTCGCCCGATCCGGCCCAGCGCCGTGAAGGCCGGCACCTGCGCCAGCGCCTCCGGCGAGTTGCCGGCGTGCAGCATGTCGGTGTCCGTCGCGCCGGGCGAGACGGTGTTGGCGGTGATGCCGCGCCCGCCCAGCTCCCGCGCCGCCACCTTGACGAACTGCTCGGCCGCGGCCTTGCTGGCCGCGTACAGGCCGACGCCGGGAGCGGCGATCGCGGTGTTGAGGGTGGAGACGTTGATGATCCGGCCGCCGTCGCGCATCACCCCGGCGGCCCAGCGGACGGCCAGGAACATCGCCCGCGCGTTGACCGCGAACACCTGCTCGTAGGTCTCCTCGGACGCCTCGGCGATGAGACCCCTGCCGACCTCCGCCGCGTTCATGACGACGATGTCGATGCCGGGCAGCCGCTTCTCGGCCTCGCCGAACAGCCGCTCCAGGTCCTCCTTGCGCGCCTGGTCGGCCCGTACGGGCAGCGCGCCCGTCTCCTCGGCCACCCGCCCGGCCCGTTCGGCGTCGGCGCGGTAGCTGAACGCCACGTCGGCCCCGTCCGCGACCAGTCGTTCGACGACGGCCCTGCCGATGCCTCGGGAGCCACCCGTGACCAGTGCGCCCTTGCCGGAAAGCACGCTCATGCGATCAATCTACGCCTTGAGCATGATCTTGCGAGCCTCGTTCTTGGGCAGCCGGTCGAGGTAGAGCTTGCCGTCGAGGTGGTCGGTCTCGTGCTGGAAGCAGCGCGCCAGCGAGCCGCGCGCCCTGACCCGCAGGGGTCGGCCGAGCCGGTCGAGGCCCTCGACGGTCACGCCGGCCGCGCGGGCGACGGGCGCGTACTGGGGCCGGCCGGTCTCCCGGTCGGGCACCGACAGGCAGCCCTCCTCGTCCAGGATCTCCTCGGGGTCGTCCACGGTCAGCACCGGATTGACCATGTGCCCCTTGCGCCCGCTGATGTCGTAGACGAACAGCCGCCGCGAGACGCCGATCTGCGGGCCGGCCAGGCCCACGCCGTTCACCGCGTACATGGCCTCGAACATCTCGTCGATGAGGCGGCGCAGTTCCTTGTCGAACCCCTCGACGGGCTCGGCGGGGGTGCGCAGGACCGGGTCGCCGATCGCACGGATCTCTCGCATGGCAGCTTCTACTCCCGTAAGGACTGGCCGTGGTCAGGAGTCCTTACTGTAGCGAGCGCGCGCCCGCCTCCGAACCCTCGGCGCCGGGCTGTGGAAGACTGAGCCACGTGCGTGTCTACATCGGTGCCGACCATGCCGGCCATGAGCTGAAGAACCACCTGGTGTCCTGGCTGAAGGACCACGGCCACGAGGTGACCGACTGCGGTCCCTTCGTCTACGACGCCGAGGACGACTATCCGGCGTTCTGCCTGCGCGCGGCCGAGGGCGTCGCCGGCGACCCCGGCAGCCTGGGCGTGGTCATCGGCGGCTCCGGCAACGGCGAGCAGATCGCCGCCAACAAGGTGCGCGGCATCCGCGCCGCCCTGGCCTGGAGCGAGGAGACCGCCCGGCTCGCCCGCGAGCACAACAACGCCAACGTGGTCAGCGTCGGCGCCCGGATGCACTCCACCGAGGACGCGACGAGGTTCGTCGAGGTCTTCCTGGCCACGGCGTTCTCCGGGGCCGAGCGGCACAGCCGGCGCATCGCCCAGGTCGCGGCCTACGAGACGATCGGCCAGCTCCCCTCGCTGCCCGGATAGGCCCGGTGCCGACCGCCCCGGTCAGGAGGGGCGGCGCCTGGGCTCGCGCCGTGGCATCTCGTCGCGCAGCGGCCGCCTGTCGGCGGCCTCCTGCTGCTCCTTCGACGGCCTCGACACGTCGCGCGCCCGCATCGCGGTGATCGCCGTGATCTGCAAACTCTGCAACGCCATGCCTGAGAGCCTACGTCCGGACGCGCGGGCCCACAGGAGATCCGTGGGCCCGGCCGCCGGAACGCAGGCCCGGCCGGAACGCCGCCCCGGCTGGGACGCCGGCCGGGGCAGAGCGTCAGCCAGGCGAGATGTCAGCCCGGGTGACAACGTCAGCCCGGTTCAGAACGTCAGCCCGGCCCACGGCTTGGGGTCCCAGGCCATGGCCGCGGCCAGCGACCGGACCGTGCCCGGAGTGTGCTCGCGCACCAGCCCCGCGCCGAGCTGGGCCGCCAGCAGGCCGTCGCCCAGGTAGGCCGAGCCGAGGGCGGTGACCGGCAGCGACACGTCGGGCTCGTCGTCCACCGGCTTGCACTCGGCACCCGTCGCGTCGGCGCTGAGCCGCCACCGGCGGGCGTTCCACGGGCACACCGCGTCCTCGACCCCGATCACCACGTCCACGGGCGCCGAGTAGGCGCGGGCGGCCAGCGCCCGGTCCACCTCGACCAGACGGACCCACAGCTCGTCGTACCAGCCGGCGCGCAACTGGCGCGGGTCGGCCAGCAGCGCCACGATCGGGTCGTCCACCGGCCTGCTCACCGCGTGCACCTGTGACACCAGGTCGCGGTCGAGCACGCTGCGCCACAGCAACGCGTACGCGGCGGGATCGACGGCCTCCAGCTCGCGCAGGCTCAGCTCTCCGTCAGGCACCCCGTTGGCGTCCCAGGACGGCTTGATCCGGAACAACGCGTAGCCGCGCACGCCCCCGTCGTCCTCGGCGACGACCGAACGCAGCGCGCCCGCCCCCTGCTGGTCGGCCTCGCCGTCGGCCAGCACGTCGTCCCAGAACGACGCCTTGCGCAGGTAGCGCCCCGGCCGCAGGCCCGCGACGGCGGCGAAGACCTGCTCGTAGTCGCCGCGAGCCTCGGCGGGCTTGACCACGCGCAGCCGCAGCGACGGGTCGTGCGGGGCGCCCGCCACGAACTCCGTGCCCTGGGTCCGCATGCGGAACGACAGGTTCGCCGACGCCCTGCCGTACCCGTACCGGCCGTAGATCACGGCCTCGGAGGCGTACAGGGCGGCGACGCTCTCGCCGCGCTCGCGCACGTCGGCGAGCTGCCTGCGCATCAGCGAGGACAGGATGCCGCGCCTGCGGTGCGACGGCAGCACGCTGACCGCCGTCACGCCCGCGACCGGCAGCGCCCCGCCGGGCACCGTCATGGAGAGGCTGAAGACGGAGGTGACACCCGCGATCGTGTCGCCGTCGAACGCCGCGAGCGTGCGGTCGAACTCCGTGCCCGCCTTCCACCGCGCGTCCTGGGACGGGTGGGGGGTCATGCCGAAGCCCTCTTCGAGCACCCCGGCGAAGGCGGGCCACTCTGCCTCACGGATCGGGCGGATGGGATACGTCATCCGTCCACGGTAGGAGAGGGCAAAGAGGGACGGCCACCGAATATCCGTCCTTAATGATCAAGGCGTTGGTCAAGTGGGATGCCCAAACGCGGGCCAGACCGATACAGTCGGCGCATCATGACTTCCCGTCCGGCGCCGCCGATCCCGCCACGGCTCCGCGCGTTCCTCGTGCGAGTGCCGCTGCTGGTGCCCGCCGTGCGGCTGCTGCGCAGGGGGCTCCTGGCCAGCGACCGCAACCTCACGGTGACACTGATCATAGTCACCCTTCTGGTCGGCGCGCTCGCCGCGCGGGTGTCCACCGAGTGGTTCTCGCCCTCCCTGCTCATCCTCATCACGCTCGTGGGCGGCCTCCAGCTCCGGCTGACCAGCCTGGCCAAGCTGCTCACGGCGGTCGCCGTCGCGCTCGGCTACGTCGCCTTCACCCTGGGGCCCCGGGGCATCGGTGTCGGGCTCATGGTGACGATCGGGTTCACCACCGTGCTGGCGTTCCTCATGGCGCGCACCCGGGGCAAGCTCGGCGTGCAGGGGCTGCGCGGCGACGCCATGCTGCTGGAGCTGCGCGACCGGCTGAAGAACCAGGGCGAGCTGCCCCCGCTGCCCAAGGACTGGGGCGCCAAGGTGGTGCTCAAGCAGGCGGGCGGCTCCTCCTTCGGCGGCGACTTCCTGGTGTCACTGCGCGACGGCGACCGGATGGACGTCGCCCTGGTCGACGTCTCCGGCAAGGGCGTCGACGCCGGCACGAGGGCGTTGCTGCTGTCGGGCACGTTCGGCGGGCTGCTCGGCTCCGTCGACGACTTCCTGCCGGCCTGCAACGCCTACCTGCACCGCCAGCGCGGCGACGAGGGGTTCGTCACCGCCGTGCACGTCCGGCTCGACCTGGCGACCGGCGACTACACGATCACCTCGGCCGGTCACCCGCCCGTGGTGAAGTTCGACGCGGGCACCGGGAGCTGGCAGGTCGCCTCCGCCAAGGGCGTCGTCCTCGGCGTCGTGCCCGACCTGCACTGCGAGCCCGAGCGCGGCACCCTGCGCAAGGGCGACGCGCTGCTCCTCTACACCGACGGGCTGATCGAGCAGCCGGGCCGCGACATCGACGCCGGGCTCGACCGGCTGCTCGGCGAGGCGGAGCGGCTGCTGCCGTCGGGGTTCCGCGACGGGGCGCGGGCCCTGGTCAACGCGATGGCCTCCGGCCACAACGACGACTGCGCGCTGGTGCTCGTCTGGCGCCCCTGACCCGTGTCGTTCGTCACGGGTCAGGGCGTGTGCCGCTCACCCCCGAATGGTGCGCGACGTCACTGGCCCGCCCCTCCGGCCGCTGGGATGCTCATGGTGCTCGCCCATGACCCGAGCCCCGGAAGAGGCGGCGCGGCTCCTTCCGGGGCCCGGCTCGTACGGCTGTCGAGGCCCCGTCCGGCCGGCCAATCACAGCCGGCCAATCACAGCCGGCCAGTCAAAGGCGGCCAGTCAAAGGCGGCCGGTCAAAGGCGGCCGGTCACAGCCAGCCGGAGTCGCTGGCGATGCGGACGGCGTCGATGCGGTTGCGCGCCCCGGTCTTGCACATGATGCGCGACAGGTGGTTGCGCACGGTGCCGACCGACAGGAAGAGCTGGTCGGCGATCTCCGCCGACCGGGCGCCCCCGGCCGCGATGCGCAACACGTCGAGCTCGCGCCGCGTCAGCGGGTTGACCGCCGCCTGCAGGGCGGCGACCGCCAGCTCGGCGTCGACCGCGCGGCGGCCCGCGGCCACCCGGCGCAGGCCGTCGGCGAGCTGCTCCGGCGCCACGTCGAGGCTCATGAAGCCGAGCGCGTGCGCTGCCAGCGCCCGGCGCACCTGCCCGGGGGTGGGCTGCGCCGACAGGATCAGCGCCCGGCAGGCCGGCGCCTGCTCGCGCAGCCGTGACACCGCCGGCACCCCGCCCGCGCCGGGCAGGTCGAGATCGACGACCGCGGTGTCGGCGCCGCAGGTCAGCGCCGCGCTGACGAGGTCGTCGGCATGCCCCACCTCGCCGACGACACGCAGGTCGGGCTCCGCGTCGAGGGAGGCCACGAGGCCCCGCCGGACGAGCGGCAGGTGCTCGGCGACCAGGATCCGGATCAAGGCGTTCCCTTCCCTCATGCCCCAGGGTGATCGTATGATCGCGTACTGTCAACGCAGTCTGTCGATTCCGCAAAGCGGGCGCAAGCCGTTCAGGTGGGGAGAGTTCGACTAGTCTTGAGGGCTGTCGGGACCTTTTCCGCCTACCTGGAGCACGCCTACATGGACTGGCTGTACGTCGCGGGGATCGGCATCTTCTTCATCGGATTGATGGCCTCCATCGCGCTGCACGAGCTGGGTCACCTGGTGCCGGCCAAGCGCTTCGGCATCCGCGTGCCGCAGTACATGGTGGGCTTCGGCCCCACCGCGTGGTCCTTCCGCCGCGGCGAGACCGAATACGGCATCAAGTGGATCCCGCTCGGCGGCTACATCCGCATGATCGGCATGCTGCCGCCACGCCCGGGCGACGACCCGACGAAGCTGCGCGGCTCCTCGACCGGCCCGTTCCAGGGGCTCATCGACTCCGCCCGGCAGGCCGCGCTCGAAGAGGTGCGGCCGGGCGACGAGGACCGCGTTTTCTACCGCAAGAAGTGGTGGCAGAAGGTCATCGTGATGGCCGGTGGCCCGCTGATGAACTTCGTGCTGGCGTTCGTGTTCTTCTCGATCCTGCTGGTCGGCATCGGTCTGCCCGCGAGCGCCCCGATCGTCTCCCCGCAGACCAACACGTGCGTGATCCCGGTCACCGAGAAGCGCGCCGACTGCCGGCCCGGCGACCAGCCGACGCCGGCGGCCAACGCCGGGCTGAAGCCCGGCGACCGGCTCGTCTCGTTCGGCGGCCAGAAGATCGCGACCTGGGACGACGCCACCCGGCTGATCCGTTCCCACGGCGCCGGGCCGGTGCAGATCGGCATCGTCCGCGACGGCAAGCCCATGACGCTGCAGGCCACCCTCATCGCGCAGGACCGGCCGCGGCTCGACGACCCGAAGCGGACCGAGAACGTCGGCTTCCTCGGCGTCATGCCGACGGAGGTCATGCAGAAGCAGAGCATGGGCCAGGTGGTCGGCTACATGGGCGAGCTGACCGGCCGGGTGGCCATGTCGCTGGTCCGGCTGCCGGAGAAGATGGTCGGCGTCTGGAACGCCGCCTTCTCGGGCGCCGACCGCGACCCCGAGGGCCCGGTGGGCGTGGTGGGCGCGGGCCGCATGGGCGGCGAGATCCTCGCCTCCGACCTCTCCGCCGAGAAGAAGATCGCCATCTTCGTCAACCTGCTGGCCGGGTTCAACCTGGCCATCGGCATGTTCAACCTCATCCCGCTGCTGCCGCTCGACGGCGGTCACATCGCCGGCGGCCTCTGGGAGGGCATCAAGCGGGGATACGCCAAGGTCCTGCGTCGTCCCGAGCCCGCCCACGTCGACATCGCCAAGGTGCTGCCGGTGACGTACGCGCTGGCCATCATGATGATCATCATGGCCGGGTTGTTGCTGTACGCCGACCTGTTCAACCCGCTGAGGCTCACCGGCTGACGGGTCGCTCGCGTAGGGTCCTGAACCATGGACGACCCTCTCGACGCGCTGCGCGGGATCTGCCTGGCCCTCCCCGAGACGACCGAACGGCTCAGCCACGGTGAGCCGACCTGGTTCGTCAGGGACAAGAAGGTGTTCGTCATGTTCGCCGACCACCACCACGACGACCGGCTGGCCTTCTGGTGCGCCGCCCCGCCCGGGGTCCAGGCTGAGCTGGTGGCCGAGGACCCGGACCGCTTCTTCCGCCCGCCGTACGTGGGGCATCGCGGCTGGCTCGGCGTCTACCTGGACGTCGAGGTGGACTGGGCTGAGATCACCGAGATCGTCGCGGACGCCTACCGCGTGATCGCCCCCAAGTCCCTGGCCGCCCGCCTGCCCTGACGCCCACCGGGGCGCGACGGCCGGGCGGGCGTGACGGCCGGGGGCGTACCCCCCGCCACCACACGCGGCAGGGCGCCTACCGGCGTGGGAGCAGCGACCGGACCGCGTCCTCGCTCCGGCCGACGACGGCCTGCCCGTCGTCGGCGGTGATGATCGGGCGCTGGATGAGAACCGGATGGGCGGCCAGCGCCCCGATCCAGCGCTCACGGCTCTCGGGAGTGCGGGGCCAGCCGGAAAGGCCCAGGTCGCCGGCGACGGGCTCACCCGTACGGGTGATGTCCCACGGCTCGAGCCCCAGCCTGGCCAGCACGTCGCGGAGCTCCTGCTCACCGGGCGGATCGTCGAGGTAGCGGCGGACCGTGTAGTCGGCGCTCTCCGCGTCCAGGACGGACAGCGCCGAACGGCACTTGGAGCAGTCGGGGTTGATCCAGATCTCCATGCGGCCTTCCTTCGGAGCCTCGGCGGCGACGGTTTCCGGGAAGAGCACGATACGGGATCCCGCGCGGGGAGCGGGCTGACGCGGGCGTCGACGGACACCCTCCAGCGCCACCCCTCTCACGCAGAACACCCCCTCGCGTCAGGCACGAGAGGGTGTCCGGCAACAGGACGTGGTGGCGGAGAGTCCTTCAGGGTGTGTGAATGGCGCCGCACCATCACATGGAGGCGATGGCGAGCAGCAGCGGGGCGGTCGACACCCCGACCAGCACTGTGGGTATCACGGTTCCCTTGACGTCTTTGGCCCGTAGGTGCGTGATCACCGCGCCGACGAAGTAGAGCACGACGCCGGCCGCGGCCGCGATGCCGAGAGGACGGTAGAAGATCCCGGCCAGCAGCCCGAGCGCGCCGGCGATCTTCAAGACGGCCAGGAGCGGGAACCAGCTCAGCGGCACCCCGAGTTCGGTCATGGTTGTCGTCACCCCCTTCTCCTTGGCCAGCAGAAGACTCCCGGAAGCCAGCAGGAGCAGTGCCATCAGGGCGGCGACGACGACGTAGGCGATGAACATGGATCTCTCCGGGAGAAGTGTGGAGGGGAGGGAGGAGACTGGGAGCCATCGCGATCTGTACATCTCCGGGATGGCGTGGTGGAGTTGCTGCCGCAAGCGTGGCCTGCGGGGCGGGTCACCCGGACTGAGCGCCCGGGATCAGGCGATCACCTCCCCGACCCGGCAAGTGACGCTCCGGTCCCCACCGCGCGGACGGGCGCTCCCGGCGATGACGGCGGTGGGGATCGCGGAGCTCGTCGTCTCAGAAGTCATGTCCACAACTCTGGCCAGACGGACGAGGCCCAGGAAGGCCGGGCTGAGGATGGCACCGGCAGGGCCACGCTGAGCCTGACCCGGCTCGAACAGGGCCGCGACCGCCAGCCCACCACGCAAGTGCTCGCCGTCCTCGCCGACGCGCTGCGCCTGTCCGCCGACGAACGGCTGCACCTGGGCCTGCTCACCAGGGCGACCGGCGGCGCGCTGTCGTTCCTCTGCCCGAGCACACAGCCCGCCCGCGTGTCTACCGATCCCCGAGCCCGATTGCGTTCCTGGACTGGGATCAGGCCGCCGATCAGCAGATCGCCATGCTCAAGCTGGAGTCCTCCCGTGCGCCGGCCCGCTCATCGCCGAGTTCGCCCGCGAGCCGGCCGTCACCGGCGGGGCGCTGTTCACGGACCGGATGCGGGCCCAGCCCGGCCTGCCCGGCGCACCGGAGTCGAGCGGTGGAACCATCCCGCGGCAGGCGAGCTGCGGCTGGCCTTCGAGACGCTGGAGCTCCCCGACGCCGACGAGCAGCGCCTGCTGGTCCATCTCCCCGCCGACGAAGCCGCGTCTGCCGCACTCGACCAGCTCACCGGCCGCCACCCCGGCGCGCTACGCGAGGTCGCCGGCTGACATCTCAAGCTCCGCAGGGCGGCGAGTGGACCATTCAGTGGCGGAGAGTCTTTCCAGAGGGTGGATGGCAGCCATCAGGATCGGGCTCGGTCCGGCTGCACCCACCGGGCGGCATGTTGTCAGGGACCGAAGCTCCACACGTTGCCGACCGGGCGCCCGCCGCGTCGCAGGACGGTGCCGAGAAGCTCGGTGAGTTCCTCGTCCACGTGCGTGAGGAGCTCCTGGCCGAAGACGCACAAGGAGGCTTCCCACCAGTTGCCGAACGTCCCCATCCGGAGGTCTTCGGTGACTTGGATGACGTGTTCATCGACGAGGTAGGCGTAACTGGTCCAGCGTGGCTGCCCTGGTCCGCCGACGCGGGTCGGGTCTATGCGAGAGCCACTGACGTACCACTTGAGGCGGTAGAGCCGGTCGCCGGGCCGCGCGCTGGCGCGTAGTCCGCGCTCGATGATCGTCTCCACCTCGGCCAGCAGCGGATCGTCCGGATGTTCGACGGCGTCGAGATGCCAGGTAGCGGAAGCTGGAGGTTCGGTGATCCCCCGAGCGGCGGTCTCGTAGGTCACCTCGAACCGGGTCTCGAACCGCTTCCAGATCTTGTCGTGCTCGGGGTCTGACAGGAGCTGCTTTGCGGGACGGTCCCGTGCCGGCTCACCGGCGGGCGCCCAGCGGTAGGTGCTCACCTGGGCGATCGCATGGAAGCCCGTCGCAGCGTAGGCAGGGACCAGCGAGCCAGGTGCCTCCGCGACGAGATGTCGCGGCGTACGGTGTCGGAACACCTGCCGGACACCGCGCCATTCCGCCCAGGCGGCCGCGGCTTGGAGCAGTTCGCGGCGGGGGCCGGTGATTCCGCCAATGGCTGCGAAGTCGGTGCCGCCCACGCGTTCGATCCAGACGGCGTCCAGGATTCGCCCGTCATACTCCAGCAGCAGGATCTCCATCTCCGATCCTGTCCCGCGGGGCTGTCCCGTCGGCCTCCAACTCCGAGAGCGGCCGTCGCTGCTCGGGCACGACCGCGGCCCTACGGCGCAGCCGCTCACGTTCCCCGGGGAGATGGGGCCGTATGCGCATGCCCGGCGGGAGGTCTTCGGGTGACGGGACCTTCGCGATGTCGGCCATCAGAAGAGTGCGCTCCGGCCCCGGGACGAAGCCTGCGGCTCGCAGCGATTCGCCGAGCAGTGGGGCGTCGTGAGAGTAGACCTTCCACTCGACCGGCTCACAGCGTGCCGCGAAGAGCTCCTGCTGCCGTCGGATCAATCCCGCCAGGTCGTCGCGGAGAGCGGCATGGTGGACGGTTGCGTGGGTGCCGTAGTGGGTTCGTACCAGTGGTCCATCCCGCTCGACGACAGCTCCCCACGGTAACTCCAGCGGCACCAGAGCCCGCAATTGGCTCTCGTAAGCATCAAGCAGCGTCTCAGCCACTCTCGTCACGTCGTCCATCCTCATCAGCTCTCGACCAGGGCAGATGCTGAGCTTCGATGATTCCATCCGACTGTCGGAGAATGCGACGTCGGTCCTGCCGGCGACATGACGTCCGGCTGCGGCGCAGACAGCCTCGAACTCTTCGCGCCCGATCTGCGCGGCTTGGTCTGCGTTCTGCCGGCCTTCGAGGCTGCCCTCTGCCAGGACACCATGGCGGCGTTCGTGGGACTGGAGGGCAGCAAGGTGGGAAGTGGCAGGCGGACGGCCGCGCATCAACGCGCAGGACGACCTCATGACCAGCTCAAACGCCTTCGTCAAGGCAGCGAATAGCTCATCGGATGCTATTCGCCCCTTCAGTACATCGAGATGTGCACGTGGTCGAAGTGGTTCTCGGTGATGCTGCCCCGATTGGCCATGGGGCTCCAGCCCGAGCCGTGGTTGATGCGCTGCTTCCAGATCACGTACTTGACCCCGAGCTTCGCCTTGTTCTCCACGGCCCACGCGGCGACGCGGTCGCCCAGCGCCTGGTTGCCGGCCGACGGCATGCTGCCGCCCGTGCTCATCATGAAGTCGCAGGCCCGGCCCAGCGGATGCTCGCCGCTCGAACCCGAGCGGAAACAGCCGACCGTGAACGGCAACGCGAAGTTCCGCTTGATCAGCTCACGCATCGCCCGCGTGCGGGCCGTGATGTTGTCGGAGCCGGACGGCAGCTGCGGTGCCCAGGTCCCGTTCGAGCGGCGGCCGGTGCTGACGGGGATGAGGTCCTCGAGCTTGTCCTCGATGTCGACGATGACGTCCTCGGCCTCTTCGCGCTGCCCGGCCACGGTCGTCGTGTCGGTGCGGATCTTGGCGGCGAGGGCGGCGGCCTCCTCGGCGGCCTTCTTCTTCTCGTCGCGGACGGCGGCGAAACCGTCGACCACCGCCTGCTGCTCGGCCAAGAGCTGCTCCAGCACCGCGGCGCCCGCACCGGTGACCGGGAGCAGGAACGTCGGCAACGACTGGTCGCCGCTCTGGTAGCGCAACTGCGCGATCTCGACGACCTTCTTCTCGGCCTCCGCCAGGGCCTTCTCGGCGGTGGTGAGCCGCTTCTGGGCGACCTTGGCGGCCTGCTGGGCCTTGGCCAGCTCGACCCGCTTGAGGTTGTACTTCTTGATGAGGCCGTCGACCTTGGAGTTGAGTTGCTTCAGTTCCGAGCGGAGCTTGGTCTCGTCTGGCTTGGGCTTGGCCAGCGCGGGGGCCGCCGGGCTGGAGGCCACGACAGCGGCGATGGTGAGACCGATGGCAAGACGCGCGGGGGACGCAGCCGCCACGTAGGTTTTCCTCTCCCTCTTGCCGACCGGGTTAGCTGACGGGTTCGGGAGGGAGTAGCTTCCCTACCACAGGCGTGGATTCACCCCAGGTGCTTGGGTCCCCGGCTCGCGGGCGACGCGCCCGAGATTAGGCTTTGGTGCACCGGCCGTTCCGGCCGGTGCGAAAGGGACATTAACAGTAAATCGATGGTCACGCGAGCCCAAGTAGCAACCAATTAGTGATCTACCTGTGATCGAAGCATGCGTGCCGCCTCCTCCGGCAGCACGTCGTTGACGAACGCGCCCATCGCCGACTCCGAGCCGGCCAGATACTTGAGCTTGCCGGGCGCGCGCCTGATGCTGAACAGCTCCAGGTGAAGATAGCCCAGGTCACGCTGCTCGCGCACCGGTGCCTGGTGCCAGGCCGCGATGTACGGCATGACGACGCCGAACAGGCCGTCGAACGCCCGCAGCACCGAGGTGTAGAGCGGGGCGAACGCGGCCCGTTCGGCCTCCGACAGCGCCGCGAGGTCGGGCACCTGCCGGTGCGGGTAGAGATGCACCTCGAACGGCCAGCGCGCCGCTGCGGGCACGAAGGCCGTCCACAGCTCGTTGGCCGCCACCACCCGCGCCCCCGCACGCTCGGCCGCCAGCACGTCGGCGAACAGGTTGCGGCCGTCGTGCGCGGCGGCGTAGCGGGCGGCGGCGCCCAGCTGGAGTTTGGTCCGCGGCGTCACGTAGGGGTAGGCGTAGATCTGCCCGTGCGGGTGGGTCAGCGTGATGCCGATCTCCTCGCCGCGGTTCTCGAAGCAGAAGACCTGCTCCACGCCGTCGATCGCGGACAGCTCCGCCGTACGGTCGGCCCAGGCCTCCATGACCAGCTCGACCTGGTCGTCGCTCAGGCGCGAGAACGACGAGGAGTGGTCGGAGGTGAAGCACACCACCTCGCACCGCCCCACGCCCGGACGCACCTCGCTCAGCCCGCCCGCCTCGGCGTAGGTCCCGAGGTTGCCGGAGAAGGAGGGGAAGCGGTTCTCGAACACCACCACGTCGTACTCGTGCGCGGGGATCTCCGACAGACGCGTGTCGGTCGACGGGCACAGCGGGCACTCGTCGGCCGGCGGCATGAACGTGCGCGTCTGCCGGTGCCCGGCGATCGCGATCCACTCCTCGGTCAGCGGGTCGTAGCGCAGCTCCGAGGCCACCGGCCGGGGATCGAGCGGCCGGCGGTCGATCGCGCCGCGGTCGGCGTCGTCCCGGCGGTCGAAGTAGATGAGCTCCCGGCCGTCGGCCAGATGGGTGATGGTGCGCTTCACGGCGACCCTTCCGCGATGATCAGTTCGCCGGCCCGTTCGGCCAGCTCCAAACGTGCGTCCTCGGGCAGTCCCGCGTCGCTCACGACCACGTCCGCCTCGGTGAGTTCGGCGATCGTGCTGATGCCGACGGTGTTCCATTTCGTGTGGTCGGCCGGGACCACCAACCGCCGCGCCGCGCCAACCAGTTCCCGGTCGGTCTCCGACTCCAGCAGGTTGGGCGTGGTGAACCCGGCCCGCACGCTCATCCCGTGCACCCCGAGGAACAGGGTGTCCACGTGCAGGCGCCGGATCGCGGCGACCGCGACGGGGCCCACGAGCGCGTCGGACGGGGTGCGCACGCCACCGGTGAGCACCACCGTGCGGTCGGCCCGCGGGTTGCGGTGGAAGACATCGGCGACGGGCACCGAATTGGTGATCACCGTCAGCTCGGGCACGCCGACCAGGTGGTGGGCGAGCGCCCAGGTGGTGGTGCCGGCCGACAGCGCCACAGCGGTGCCGGGCTCGACGAGCCGCGCGGCGCGCCGCGCGATGGCCTCCTTCTCGGGCTGCTGGCGGGCCGACTTGGCGGTGAAGCCCGGCTCCTCCGTGGACCCGGGGCCGAGGGCCGTGGCGCCGCCGTGCACCTTGGCGAGCAGGCCCCGCTCTGCGAGGACCTCGAGATCGCGGCGGATCGTCATGTCGGAGACCCCGAGCTCCCGCACGAGGTCGGCCACCCGCACGCCGCCGTTGCTGCGGACGCGCTCGAGGATCGCCTGCTGCCGCTGCTGTGCCAGCACGTCCCCGCTCCTCCCAACAGATTCCACCAAATTATGACATGCAAATGTTGGGGAATGTTAGATACGGGGTGTCGCTTGTGTCACGACCGGAGACGAGAGACCTTGGGGAGGCATGTGGAACCCGACCGGTGAGGGAGATGCCATGGCAAAGCGCGCGCGCAAAGGCAAGGCCCGCAAGAAGAAGAAGGCCAACCACGGCAAGCGCCCCACGGCGCGCTGACCGCGCGGGCGCCCGCGGCGGCCTCCTCCCGCCCACCACGGGTGTCCATCTGGGACTGCCCACCACGGGCGTCCACGACGGGCGTCCACGACGGGCCGTCCGCCACGGGCGCTGTCGCGCTCGCCGGCGTCAGCCGGGCAGGGTCGTCAGGGCCTCGTCGATGCGCTCCTGCGGCAGCGCGAAGTCCTCCATCGCGCCCGACAGATAGCGGTCGTAGGCGGCCAGGTCGAAGTGGCCGTGGCCGCACAGCGCGGTCAGGATCACCTTCGGCTCGCCCGTCTCCTTGCAGCGCAGTGCCTCGGCGATGGTCTCGGCCAGCGCGTGCGTCGGCTCGGGTGCGGGCAGGATGCCCTCGGTACGGGCGAACCGCACCCCCGCCTCGAAGCACTCCGACTGCGACTTGCTGACCGCCTCGAACATGCCCAGCTCGTACATGTGTGACAGCAGCGGCGACATGCCGTGGTAGCGCAGGCCGCCCGCGTGGATCGGGTCGGGCACGAAGTCGTGGCCGAGTGTGTGCATCTTCAGCAGCGGCGTCAGCCCGGCGGTGTCGCCGAAGTCGTAGGCGTAGACGCCCCTGGTGAACGTCGGGCACGCCGCGGGCTCGACCGCGCGGATCACCGGGTCGATCCGCCCCGCCAGCTTCTCCCGCAGGAACGGGAAGACGAGGCCGCCGAAGTTGGACCCGCCCCCGGTGCACCCGATGATCACGTCGGGCACCTCCGTCAACTGCCGGAGCGCCTCCTCGCCGATCACCGTCTGGTGCAGCAGCACGTGGTTGAGCACCGAGCCGAGCGCGTATCGCACGTCGGAGCCGGCGGCGGCCATCTCGACCGCCTCGCTGATGGCGATGCCGAGGCTGCCGGTGGAGCCGGGATCGTCGGCGAGCACCTTGCTGCCCGCGGCCGTCACCGGTGACGGGCTGGCGTGCACGGTCGCGCCGTAGACCCGCATGAGCGAGCGGCGGTAGGGCTTCTGGTCATAGGAGGCCCGGACCATCCAGATCTCGCAGTCCAGGCCGAACTGCGCGCACGCGAAGGCCAGCGCGCTGCCCCACTGCCCGGCGCCGGTCTCGGTGGTCAGCTTGCGCACGCCGTCGCGTGCGTTGTAGAACGCCTGCGGGACGGCGGTGTTGGGCTTGTGCGACCCGGCGGGGGAGCCGCCCTCGTACTTGTAGTAGATCCTGGCGGGGGTGCCGAGCGCCCGCTCCAGCCGGCGGGCGCGCAGCAGCGGCGTCGGCCGCCACATCCGATAGACGTCGAGCACCTCCTGCGGGATCGCGACGAACCGCTCGGTGCTCACCTCCTGCCCGATCAGCTCCATCGGGAAGAGCGGCGCCAGGTCCTCGGGCCCCACGGGCTGCCGCGTGCCGGGGTGGAGTGGCGGCGGAGGCGGGACGGGCAGATCGGGGACGATGTTGTACCAGTGGCTGGGAAGCGTCATTGCACCAGTCTGCGCGCGTGATTGGCGCGTTCCAAGCCCGCCGCCGTCAACCGCTCACCTGGAGCGCCGGGTGTCCTGGGCGGTCGGCGCGCACGACGACGTCGGCGCTCTGTCCCGGCCGCGCCTCGCGCTCGTAGCGCGCGTACGCGGGCAACCGCCACCGCTCCTCCTCGCCGGTCCCGCGCGCCAGCGCCGCCTCCGACAGCCACAGGTGGACGCTCATGTCGAACGGCAGGCCCCTGCCCAGCAGCAGCGTCCCGTCCAGCAGCAGCACCCCGCCCTCGGGCAGCGACCGGTACGGCAGGCGGTAGGCCCGGTCGGCCACACTGTCCCACAGCGCCGGCAGCACCCGGCCCGAGCCGCCGGGTCCCAGGGGGTCGAGGACTTCCCTGCGCAGGCCGCCGACATCGAGCCAGTCGTAGAACGCCTCGGGATCCGTCCGGCCGTACTCCAGCCGCAGCGAGGCCGGCCGCAGGAAGTCGGCGGCGGACACCCGCACGACGGGGCGGCCGCGCAGCTTCAACGGCCCCACCAACTCGTCGGCCAGCCACCCGGGCCGGCTGGGCGGCGCGCCGTCCACAGCCACCCGCACCCGTCCCGTACGCGGCCGGGCGTCGATCCGCTCGGCCAGCTCCCGCACCAGGGCCTCGGGCGAGATCGGTCGTACACGCATCGCCCCCGAGCCTACTGCCCGCCCGATCCCGGGCGTTCGCACGATGACCGAAGGCGCACCCGGCTCGACGCAGCGCGGTGACGGCGGGCGACCACCGCTTCCCGGGGCCGAGGCCGTCGCCTTGGGGACGACCGGGGCCCGCCACGCCACGAGGCAGGCCGCCCCCCGCAGCGGCCTGCCGACACGATGCCTGCGTCACCCTTGCTACGGCGAGGCGTCCATCCCGCGGAGCCTGCGCCGAGAACGATCGAGCCCCAGCGGACACGAAGATCGGACGACTCGGGCGAAGATCACGAAGGCCAGGTCACCCATACGGGTTGACCTGGCCTTTCGCTGTGAGAGCGGACGACGGGAATCGAACCCGCGTAGCTAGTTTGGAAGACTAGGGCTCTACCATTGAGCTACGTCCGCACGAACCGGTCGAAGACTGGTCTAGACTTCATCCGTCGTCAGGGCGTAAGCGTACCGGAGTTGCGGAGCGCGTGCGCACCCGGCGAGACGGGGCGTGGCGCAGCTTGGCAGCGCGCTTGCTTTGGGAGCAAGAAGTCGCAGGTTCAAATCCTGTCGCCCCGACTGTGTGATGTCTCAGGACATCGGAAACCCTCGAACCTCCGGGTCCGGGGGTTTCGCCTTCCCGCCGCTGCCCACGCGCCGCGAACCCGACCTGGACATCCCCGCGATCGTCCATGACCGTGAGGGCATGACCAGTCTGTACGCGCACGCAGGCGGCGACGAGGCGTTACACCGGCTCGAGGAGATCCTCTACACGAAGGTCCTCGAGGATCCCCTGCTCGGCCAGTTGTTCACGGAGCGTCGCGCCACCCACGTCGATCACCTGACCTGGTTCACGGCCGAGTCCTTCGGCGGCCCCGACCGTTTCACCCGCGAGGTGGGTTTCGACCACGTCATCCGGGTGCACCGCCATCTCGACATCACCGACGAGCAGCGCGAGCGTTTCGTCGAGCTGTACATGGAGTCCCTCGACGAGGCGGGGCTGCCCGGCGACGAGCCGTTTCGCGAGGCGGTGCGCGAGCACCTGGAGTTCGGCTCGCGGGTGGCCCAGCAGAACTCCCGCGCCGCCACCGACGGGGAGCTGCACCCGCTGCGCGACGTCCCGATGTGGACGTGGAAGGGGGGCGACGAGATGGACTAACTCCCACGCCTGTGGCGGCATGACAGAGGACGTGACAGAGGAGAGGCCTTGGACCTGTCCGTGGGCGTGCCGTGCCCCGCGGTCACGGTCCGGCGTGGAAGAGGGCCCAGACGGCCTTGCCGCCGCTGTCCAGCGGGTCCCAGCCCCAGCGCTGGCTGTACGTCTCGACGATGTACAGGCCGCGCCCGTTCTCGGAGACGAAGTCGGGCTCCTTGGGGGTCGGCATCTCGTCGCTCGGGTCGGCCACGGCCAGCAGCACGTGCGGGGCCACCCGCATCAGCAGCAGCTTGATGCCCCGTCGGCCGCCGGCGTACATCGCGTACCGGACCGCGTTCGTCACCAGCTCGGAGACCACCAGGGCCGCGTCGTCGCCCAGCTCCGTCAGGCCCCAGTCGGCCAGCGTCGAGCGGGTGACGTCCCGTGCCGTCTTGACCGAGTCGGCCTGGAAGGGCAGGGGATAGGAGGTGGTGTACGGCTTGTCGGCCGTCAGCAGGTGGTCGAAGCCCACCTCGCGGGTGATCTGCAGGCAGTCGGCAGTGGCCAAGGGGTCCTCCACCATCCCGCCGATACCTCCTGCAGCCGTCGATTTGGTGCATGTATGGCCAAAATGCACTAGACCATCATGGGACACGACTCCGTGCTGCTGCAAGACCCAAATGCACGTGCACCTGCAATGTGCACCCACAGGATTGGTACCGGCCGGGCTATCCGTTTCGGACACGTGGTTGAGACCTTGTCATACACGTCGGTCTGGTGTCACTGTGTGTGCGGACCGCGATAGGAGGAAGAGTGACGCAGAACCAGCCGGGTTCCGGCCCTACGGCGCTGCGCATTCTCCTGGGCTCCCAACTGCGCCGGCTCAGGGAGGCGAAGGGCGTCACCCGCGAGGAGGCGGGCCACCTCATCAGGGGGTCGGAGTCCAAGATCAGCCGTATGGAGCTCGGCCGCGTCGGCTTCAAGGAGCGCGACGTCTCCGACCTGCTGACGCTCTACGGAGTCGTCGACGAACAGGCGCGCGAGGCCGTCATCGCCCTGGTGGGCAAGGCCAACGAGCCCGGCTGGTGGCATCGGTTCAACGACGTCCTGCCGACGTGGTTCCAGGCGTACGTGGGCCTGGAGGAGGCCGCGGCGCGCATCAGGACGTACGAGGTGCAGTTCGTGCCCGGACTGCTGCAGACCAAGGAGTACGCCCGCGCGGTCGTCACCGCCGGGTCGGCCGGCATCTCCTCCGACGAGATCGCCCGCAGGGTCGACCTGCGCCTGGAGCGCCAGCGGGTCCTCGACCGGCCCGACGGCCCCTTCTTCTGGGCCGTCATCGACGAGGCGGCGCTGCGGCGTCCCATCGGCGGCGCCGAGGTGATGCGCGCCCAACTGGAGCATCTCGCCGACCTGATGCGCCAGCCGAACATCACGATCCAGATCATGCCGTTCAGCTTCGGCGGCCACAGCGCCGAGGGCGGCGCCTTCAGCATCCTGCGTTTCCCCGACCGCGAGCTGCCGGACGTGGTGTACGTCGAGCAGCTTGCCAGTGCCCTTTACCTGGACAAACGTGAGGACGTGGACAAATACACCGTGGTGATGGAACGGCTGTGCGCCGTGAGCACCACCCCGGACGAGACGGTCGAGTTGCTGCGCGCCATCGCCGACGAGTTCTGAGCGTCGTGGCGTCGCTGTCGGGTATGCATCTGCCCTAGACTGGCCATCGGCGCTCGGATCCCGCCGCGGCGGAGCATGCCCCAGCGCCGCTCATGTGGGCGCGGCGCGTGAGCCGTACCGAATGGACGCGCCCGCGATCACTCGAAGCATGATCAAGGAGACCACCCCGTGAAGACCGCTGTCGAGGAGCTCAGCCCGACTCGGGTGAAGCTCACTGTCGAGGTGCCGTTCGACGAGCTGCGCCCGAGCATGGATGCGGCGTACAAGAAGGTCGCGCAGCAGGTGCGCGTCCCCGGGTTCCGCCCTGGCAAGGTCCCGGCCCGCATCATCGAGCAGCGCTTCGGCCGGGCTGTGGTGCTGGAGGAGACCCTCAACGACGCGGTGCCCAAGCTCTACGGCCAGGCCGTCGACGAGGTCGACGTGTTCCCGGTCAGCCAGCCCGACATCGAGGTCACCAAGATCGACGACGGTGAGCAGATCGAGTTCACCGCCGAGGTCGACATCAGGCCCAACTTCGACGTTCCCGACTACCAGGGCGCCGAGATCACGGTCGACTCCGCCGAGGTGTCCGACGCCGACGTCGACAAGCAGCTCGACGCGCTGCGCCAGCGCTTCGCCACGCTGACGGGCGTGGAGCGCCCGGCCGCCGACGGCGACTTCGTCGTCATGGACCTGCGTGCCGAGATCGACGGCAAGAACATCGAGGAGCAGCAGGCCAACGAGGTCTCCTACGAGGTCGGCGCCGGCTCCGTGCTCCAGGGCCTCGACGACGCCCTGCGCGGCATGTCCGCGGGCGAGGAGAAGAGCTTCCGGACCGAGCTCGTCGGTGGTGAGAACGCCGGCGAGGAGGCCGACGTGGTCATCAACGTCAAGTCGGTCAAGGAGAAGGTCCTGCCCGAGCTCGACGACGAGTTCGCGCAGCTCGCCAGCGAGTTCGACACGCTGGAGGAGCTCCAGGCCAGCATCCGCGAGCAGTCCCGCCGCAACAAGCTGATCGACCAGGTCGTCCAGGCCCGCGACAAGGCCCTCGACACGCTGCTCGAGAAGATCGACATTCCGCTCCCCGAGAGCGCGCTCAACACCGAGATCGACGCGCGCAAGCACAACCTGGAGCACCAGATCGCCGAGAGCGGCCTGAGCCGCGACGCCTTCTTCCGTCTCTACCAGACGACGGAGGAGGAGCGCTTCGCCGAGTTCGAGACCAGCGCCGCCAAGGCCATCAAGGTCGGCTTCGTCCTCGACAAGATCGTCAAGGCCGAGGAGCTCGGCGTCGACGAGCAGGAGCTGACCAACTTCGTCGTCCGCCGCGCCATGGAGATGGGCGTCCAGCCCAACCAGCTGGCCCAGCACCTGGCCGACAACGACCAGCTCACGCTCGCCATGGTCGAGATCGTGCGTGACAAGGCCAAGTCCGTGCTCGGCGACGCCGCCAAGGTCGTCGACAGCGAGGGCAACGAGGTCGACCTCAAGGCCATCTACGCCGAGCTCAACGGCGAGGAGGTCGTCGAGGAGCCGGCCGAGGAGTCCGGCGACAAGCCCGCCGGCGACAAGCCCGAGGCCTGACCGTTTTTCTTTTTCTTTACGAAACCCCCGATCCATTGCGGATCGGGGGTTTCGTTCCTTTCTGGGCGTGAGGCGGCCATGGCGGACCACCTCTTCATCGTCATCATGTCCGGGGGTCTGGTCCTCGCGGTCTCGAGCCTGCTCGCGCGGCATCCGCACGTGCGGGCGCCGAGCCGCTCGTGCCGTTCGGCGCCGCGCCGAGCTTCATGCCGACGACGGACCAGATCAACCTGCCGTCCGACGTGGTGCTCGGCGTCTTCCTGCCGCCGCTGCTCCGCCACGCCGCCTTCCTGAGCGCTCCGCGCGAGAGCCGCCAGGACGCCGGCCCGATCCTCGCCCTCGCAGTCGGGCTCACCTGGGTGACCGCCGTGAGCGTCATGGCCACGCTGAGCCTCGCCGTACCCGGACTCCCGTGGGCGGCGGCCCTGGCACTCGGCGTGGCCGTGGCACGTCCTACCGACGCCGTCTCCGCCACGTCGGTGCCCCAGCGTGTAGGCGACCCCCGGCGCCTCGTCACCATCCTGGAAGGCGAGAGCCTGGTCAACGACGGCGCGGCGCTCACCCTCGTCGCCGTCGCCGTCGCGGTCGTCGCCGGCGAGATGCCAGTCGCCGACGGCGTCGTGGACCTGCTGCGCATCGTCTGCTGCGGCATCCTGCACGGCCTGGTGGTGGCCTGGCCGCGATCGTGACCGGGTTCGTGCTCGCCATCCGCTTCCGCGGCGTGCTCCAGCCCGCATCCAGGCTGCCCGGCCAGGTGTTCCGGGTTGCCGGGGTCGATCCTGTTCGTGGTGCTCGGCCTGCAGATCCCCGGCGTCGTCCGCGAGGTGTGCGACCGGCTGTGGCCGCCGCCGGCGCCGGCGGCCGTGGTGATCGGTCTGTGGCTCGCCCGGACGACCCTGGTGCTCCCGCTCCCGCTCGCGCTGCGCGCCCGGCCGAGGGCGTCCTGCGGGCACGATCGGGGCCGACACGATGCGCAGGTTGGACCTTGAGCTCGGCGTGGAGGAGCGCCGCTGGGTCGCCGGGGGCGCCTGACCCTCACCTGCGCCGAAAGCGAACAGTCTGCGGACCGGGCATGACCTGTGGGCGGCGCGCGTTAAGGTCACAAGCAAAGCCAATCGATTACGACGCATCGGAAGGTGACGCTGTGACCAGCCCGCCGACCTTCTATCAGCCTGAGTCGCGAGGCCGTGAGAACGGCTCGTCCTTCCGGCTTGAGGACCAGCTCTACCAGCGCCTGCTGCGTGAGCGCATCATCGTGCTCGGGCAGGAGGTCAACGACGAGATCGCCAACCGCATCTGCGCGGAGTTGTTGCTCCTTGCGGCCGACGACCCCGACCGCGACATCACGCTCTACATCAACTCGCCGGGTGGCTCGGTGAGCGCCGGCATGGCGATCTACGACATGATGGAATACGTCCCCAACGACGTGTCCACGGTCGTGATGGGCATGGCGGCCTCGATGGGGCAGTTCCTGCTCACCGCGGGCACCAAGGGCAAGCGTTACGGCCTGCCGCACGCGCGGGTCATGATGCACCAGCCCTCGGGCGGCATCGGCGGCACCGCCGCCGACATCGCCATCCAGGCCGAGCAGATGCTTTACGTGAAGAAGACCTTGGCCGAGCGGATCGCCTTCCACACGGGGCAGCCGCTCGAGCAGATCGAGGCGGATTCCGACCGCGACCGCTGGTTCACGGCCGACGAGGCCAAGGACTACGGCTTCATCGACCACGTCGTGCGCAGCGCGCGGCAGGTGCCCTCGCAGGGCCCCGTCTCCTAGGGGGAGCTGAAGTGAACATCGAAAGCCGCTACGTTCTCCCCTCCTTCGTCGAGCGCACGTCCTATGGCGTGAAGGAGATGAACCCGTACAACAAGCTCTTCGAGGACCGCATCATCTTCCTCGGAGTGCAGATCGACGACGCGTCGGCCAACGACGTCATGGCCCAGTTGCTGACGCTGGAGTCGCTCGACCCCGACCGTGACATCAGCATCTACATCAACTCGCCGGGTGGCTCCTTCACGGCCATGACGGCGATCTACGACACGATGCAGTTCGTCCGGCCGGAGATCCAGACCGTCTGCCTTGGCCAGGCCGCCTCCGCCGCGGCCGTGCTGCTGGCCGGCGGCACCCCGGGCAAGCGGTTCGCGCTGCCCAACGCCCGGGTCCTGATCCACCAGCCCTCCACCGAGGGCGGCGGCCAGGGAAGCGACATCGAGATCCAGGCCCGCGAGATTCTTCGCATGCGCGATCTCCTCGAGGAGATCGTGGCGAAGCACTCCGGCAAGGCCGCCGCTGAGGTCCGCAAGGACATCGAACGCGACAAAATTCTCAACGCGGACGAGGCGAAGGCGTATGGTCTGATCGACGACATCATCCCGTCGCGGAAGAAGCGTGCTCAGGCGGTTGCTTCCTGACGAGATGTGACGCACCGGAGCGCTGCCCAAGAGGGCACGTTCCGGTGCGACTCGCCGCCAGGGGGCTCACTGAGGGCCCAGAAGACGGTAACGTCGAAACCTGAGCGGTTCGGACCGGGTCCGAAGGACACGGATCGCGGCAGCAGGGCGGTCCCACGCAAAGGAGTATCTGGGGTGGCACGCATCGGCGACGGGGGAGACCTGCTGAAGTGCTCTTTCTGCGGGAAGAGCCAGAAGCAAGTCAAGAAGCTCATTGCCGGTCCAGGCGTCTACATCTGCGATGAGTGCATCGATCTCTGCAACGAGATCATCGAGGAGGAGCTCTCCGAGTCCTCCGAGCTCAAGTGGGACAACCTGCCCAAGCCGAGGGAGATCTACGAGTTCCTCGACGCCTACGTCATCGGTCAGGACAAGGCGAAGAAGGCGCTCTCGGTGGCGGTCTACAACCACTACAAGCGGGTGCAGTCCGGCGACCGGGGCAGAGACGACGGCCTTGAGCTGGCCAAGAGCAACATCCTGCTGCTGGGCCCCACGGGCTCCGGCAAGACGCTGCTCGCGCAGACGCTGGCGAAGATGCTCAACGTGCCCTTCGCCATCGCCGACGCCACCGCCCTCACCGAGGCGGGCTACGTCGGCGAGGACGTCGAGAACATCCTGCTCAAGCTGATCCAGGCCGCCGACTACGACGTCAAGAAGGCCGAGACCGGCATCATCTACATCGACGAGGTCGACAAGATCGCCCGCAAGAGCGAGAATCCGTCGATCACCCGCGACGTCTCCGGTGAGGGCGTCCAGCAGGCGCTGCTGAAGATCCTGGAGGGCACGACCGCGAGCGTCCCGCCGCAGGGCGGCCGCAAGCACCCGCACCAGGAGTTCATCCAGATCGACACCACCAACGTGCTCTTCATCTGCGGCGGTGCGTTCGCCGGCCTCGAGAAGATCATCGAGTCCCGGGTCGGCAAGAAGGGCATCGGCTTCAACGCCATCATCCGGTCCAAGGAGGAGGTCGACACCGTCGACATCTTCTCCGACGTGATGCCCGAGGACCTGCTCAAGTTCGGCATGATCCCCGAGTTCGTCGGCCGGCTGCCGGTCATCACCTCGGTGCACAACCTCGACCGCGAGGCGCTCGTCCAGATCCTCACCGAGCCGCGCAACGCGCTGGTCAAGCAGTACCGCAAGCTCCTGGAGCTCGACGGCGTGGAGCTGGAGTTCACCGACGACGCGCTCGAGGCCATCGCCGACCAGGCGATCCTGCGCGGCACCGGCGCCCGCGGCCTGCGCGCGATCCTGGAGGAGGTGCTCCAGTCCGTGATGTACGAGGTGCCCTCCCGCAAGGACGTGGCCAGGGTCGTCATCACCCGCGAATCGGTGCTGGAACACGCGATCCCGACGCTCGTGCCGCGCGACCAGCTCGCCGTCAAGCAGCAGCGCACGCCGCGCGAGAAGTCGGCCTGACCCCGCGCGGTCCCGCGCCGGCAGGGTCCTGAGCCCGCAGAGCAGACGCCCCACGGTGACAATCGTGGGGCGTTCCGCTTTCGGGCGTCCCTAGAATTGGTCACTGTGACAACGCCTGAGCTGCCTACCCAGTACACCCCGGCCGACGTCGAGACCCGGAGCTACGAGCGCTGGGAATCCGCGGGCTACCTCCACGCCGACGCCGGCAGCTCGCGCGCGCCGTTCAGCATCGTCCTCCCGCCGCCGAACGTGACAGGCGTCCTGCACATCGGCCATGCGCTCGACCACTCCATCCAGGACGCGCTGACCCGCCGCGCCCGCATGCAGGGCCGCGAGGCACTCTGGCTGCCCGGCATGGACCATGCCGGCATCGCCACCCAGAACGTCGTGGAGCGAGAGCTCGCCAAGCAGGGCCTGTCCCGCCACGACCTGGGCCGCGAGGCGTTCGTGCAGCGCGTGTGGGAGTGGAAGGAGGAGTCGGGCGGCAAGATCCTCGGCCAGATGCGCAAGCTCGGCGACAGCGTCGACTGGCAGCGCGAGCGCTTCACCATGGACGAGGGGCTGTCCCGGGCGGTCCACACCATCTTCAAGCGGCTCTTCGACGACGGTCTCATCTACCGCGCCGAACGCATCATCAACTGGTGCCCCCGTTGCCTGACCGCGCTGTCCGACATCGAGGTCGAGCACAGCGAGGACGAGGGCGAGCTCGTCTCGATCCGCTACTCCGACGAGATCGTGGTGGCGACCACCCGCGCCGAGACGATGCTCGGCGACACGGCCGTGGCCGTCCACCCCTCCGACGAGCGCTACGCCCACCTGGTCGGCACCCTCGTCGAGGTGCCGCTCACCGGCCGCATGATCCCTGTGGTCGCCGACGAGCACGTCGATCCCACGTTCGGCACCGGCGCCGTCAAGGTCACCCCGGCTCACGACCCCAACGACTTCGAGATCGGCCGGCGCCACTCGCTGCCGTCGCTGACGGTCATGGACGAGCGTGGCGTCATCACCGCGCACGGGCCGTTCCAGGGGCTCGACCGCCTCGAGGCGCGGCCGGCTGTGGTGGCCGCGCTGCGCGCCGATGGCCGCATCGTGGCCGAGAAGCGCCCCTACCTTCATTCGGTCGGTCACTGCTCGCGATGCAAGACCGTGGTGGAGCCGCGGTTGTCGCTGCAGTGGTTCGTCAACGTGACGCCGCTGGCCAAGGCGGCGGGCGACGCCGTGCGCGACGGGCGCACCCGCATCCACCCGCCGGAGCTGGCCAAGCGCTACTTCGACTGGGTCGACGACATGCACGACTGGTGCATCTCGCGCCAGCTGTGGTGGGGCCACCGCATCCCGGTCTGGTATGGGCCTGACGGCGAGGTCGTCTGCGTGGGTCCCGACGAGGCGCCGCCGGCGGGCTACACGCAGGACCCCGACGTGCTCGACACCTGGTTCTCCTCGGGGTTGTGGCCCTTCTCCACGCTGGGCTGGCCCGAGGCCACGCCGGAGCTGGCGCGGTTCTACCCGACGTCGGTGCTGGTGACCGGCTACGACATCCTGTTCTTCTGGGTGGCCCGGATGATGATGTTCGGGCTGTACGCGATGGACGGCGAGCCGCCGTTCCGCGTGGTCGCGCTGCACGGCATGGTCCGCGACCAGTACGGCAAGAAGATGTCCAAGTCATTCGGCAACGTGGTCGACCCGCTCGACTGGATCGACCGTTACGGCGCCGACGCGACCCGCTTCACGCTGCTGCGGGGCGCCAACCCCGGTGCCGACGTGGCGGTCAGCGAGGAGTGGGCCGCCGGCTCGCGCAATTTCTGCAACAAGATCTGGAACGCCACCCGCTTCGCGCTGATGAACGGCGCCACGGTCGGTTCCCTCGACGGGCTGCCGCTGACCGCCGCTGACCGGTGGATCCTGTCCCGGCTGCAGAGCGTGATCTCGGCGGCCGACACGGCTCTGGAGGAGTTCGAGTTCGCCAAGGCGTCCGACCTGCTCTACCACTTCGCGTGGGACGAGGTGTGCGACTGGTACCTCGAGCTGGCCAAGATCCAGCTGGGGGAGGGACTGGAGCACACCCGGCTCGTGCTCGGGCACGTGCTCGACGCCTTGCTGCGGCTGCTGCATCCGCTCGTGCCGTTCGTCACCGAAGAGCTGTGGCGGGCCGTGACAGGCCGCGAGTCCGTCGTCGTGGCACCCTGGCCGGTGCCTGACGCGCGCTACGTCGACCACGACGCGGAGGCGGAGATCGCGGCGCTGCAGGAGTTGGTGACCGAGGTGCGCAGGTTCCGGTCGGACCAGGGGCTCAAGCCCGGTCAGAAGGTGACCGCGCGGCTCGCCCTGGCCGGCACCACGCTGGCGCGACACGAGGGGGCGGTGCGCTCCCTCCTGCGCCTGACGGAGCCGTCGGAGACGTTCTCCGCGACGGCGCGGCTGGTCGTGGGCGGAGTGGCCGTCGAGATCGACACCGCCGGAGCCATCGACGTGGCCGCCGAGCGCAAGCGGCTGGAGAAGGACCTGGCCGCCGCGCGCAAGGAGGCCGCCCAGGTGGCCGCCAAGCTGGGCAACGAGCAGTTCATGTCCAAGGCGCCCGAGGACGTGGTGACCAAGGTCAGGGGGCGGGCCGACCAGGCCGCCGCCGACATCGAGCGGCTCGAGGCGCAACTCGCCGCTCTCGGTGTTTGAGCCTCCCCTCGCGGGGAATGCTCATTCGTTACCGAAGACGGACTCTGGACCCCGCAGGGGCTGCTACAGTTTTCCACGCGGGGCCGGTCGGCCCTCAACTTCCACCGATGGACCCCGATCTTCGGGCCGCGTCTACCTGCAAAAGTGGACAAGCGCCGGATGTTCGGGTAAGTTGGGGGAGTTGCCCCAAAGCGGGGTAGGTCCGGAAGATGCCGGATCGGGCGGTTTGACAAGAATCGCCCGGACCTGCTAAGATGGACGAGATGAAATGTGCGCCTCTCTGAGGTTCTGGGGAGTACGCGTCCGTTTCTTGAGAACTCAACAGTGTGTTAAAAGCCAGTGCATGATGCACAACCCCGTCATTTCGGTGACGGATTCCTTTTATAGCTAGATCAGACCTTTTTTGGAGAGTTTGATCCTGGCTCAGGACGAACGCTGGCGGCGTGCTTAACACATGCAAGTCGAGCGGAAAGGCCCTTCGGGGTACTCGAGCGGCGAACGGGTGAGTAACACGTGAGTAACCTGCCCCTGACTCTGGGATAAGCCCGGGAAACTGGGTCTAATACCGGATACGACCGGCTCTCGCATGAGATGCTGGTGGAAAGTCTTTTCGGTTGGGGATGGACTCGCGGCCTATCAGCTTGTTGGTGGGGTAGTGGCCTACCAAGGCGACGACGGGTAGCCGGCCTGAGAGGGCGACCGGCCACACTGGGACTGAGACACGGCCCAGACTCCTACGGGAGGCAGCAGTGGGGAATATTGCGCAATGGGCGAAAGCCTGACGCAGCGACGCCGCGTGGGGGATGACGGCCTTCGGGTTGTAAACCTCTTTCAGCAGGGACGAAGTTGACGTGTACCTGCAGAAGAAGCGCCGGCTAACTACGTGCCAGCAGCCGCGGTAATACGTAGGGCGCAAGCGTTGTCCGGAATTATTGGGCGTAAAGAGCTCGTAGGTGGCTGGTCGCGTCTGCCGTGAAAGCCCGCAGCTTAACTGCGGGTCTGCGGTGGATACGGGCCGGCTAGAGGTAGGTAGGGGCAAGTGGAATTCCTGGTGTAGCGGTGAAATGCGCAGATATCAGGAGGAACACCGGTGGCGAAGGCGGCTTGCTGGGCCTTACCTGACGCTGAGGAGCGAAAGCGTGGGGAGCGAACAGGATTAGATACCCTGGTAGTCCACGCTGTAAACGTTGGGCGCTAGGTGTGGGGATCTTCCACGATCTCCGTGCCGGAGCTAACGCATTAAGCGCCCCGCCTGGGGAGTACGGCCGCAAGGCTAAAACTCAAAGGAATTGACGGGGGCCCGCACAAGCGGCGGAGCATGTTGCTTAATTCGACGCAACGCGAAGAACCTTACCAAGGTTTGACATCACCCGGAAAGCTTCAGAGATGGAGCCCTCTTCGGACTGGGTGACAGGTGGTGCATGGCTGTCGTCAGCTCGTGTCGTGAGATGTTGGGTTAAGTCCCGCAACGAGCGCAACCCTTGTTCCATGTTGCCAGCGGCGCCTTCGGGCGGCCGGGGACTCATGGGAGACTGCCGGGGTCAACTCGGAGGAAGGTGGGGATGACGTCAAGTCATCATGCCCCTTATGTCTTGGGCTGCAAACATGCTACAATGGCCGGTACAGAGGGCTGCTAAGCCGTGAGGCGGAGCGAATCCCTAAAAGCCGGTCTCAGTTCGGATTGGGGTCTGCAACTCGACCCCATGAAGTCGGAGTCGCTAGTAATCGCAGATCAGCAACGCTGCGGTGAATACGTTCCCGGGCCTTGTACACACCGCCCGTCACGTCACGAAAGTCGGCAACACCCGAAGCCCGTGGCCCAACCAGCTTGCTGGGGGGAGCGGTCGAAGGTGGGGCTGGCGATTGGGACGAAGTCGTAACAAGGTAGCCGTACCGGAAGGTGCGGCTGGATCACCTCCTTTCTAAGGAGCATCGATCAGGGTTCATCTCCTGGTCTACGTCGAGGTCGTGAGCGAACGTCTCACGCTCGGCAGCTCATTAGTGGAGCACTGGCTAGTCAACCAGGCTGGATCGCCTGCGGGTTGGTACCGCCTCTTTCGGGAGGAGTGGGAAGGCGCGTTGTGGGGGTTCTGGTTGGTTGAACACACTGTTGGGTCCTGAGGGAACGGACATGCGACGGGCCTGCTTCGGCGGGCTCGTGGTTTGTTGGTCCTCAGTCAGGGCCGGCCTCCTGTCATACCGTGTGCATCCTGTTGGGGTGTGCAGCTGGTGGTGGGGTGGGTTGGTCGCTGGTTGTTGTTTGAGATTTGCATAGTGGACGCGAGCATCTTTGTGGCCAAGTTTTTTAGGGCACACGGTGGATGCCTTGGCATCAGGAGCCGATGAAGGACGTGGGAGGCTGCGTTAAGCCTCGGGGAGTCGCCAACCAGACGTTGATCCGGGGATGTCCGAATGGGGAAACCTAGCACCAGTCATGTGGTGTTGCCTCCGCCTGAATGTATAGGGCGGTTGGTGGTAACGCGGGGAAGTGAAACATCTCAGTACCCGTAGGAAGAGAAAACAATAGTGATTCCGTGAGTAGTGGTGAGCGAAAGCGGATGAGGCTAAACCGGGCGTGTGTGATAGCCGGCAGGCGTTGCATGTTCGGGGTTGTGGGACCTCCTTTCAGTCTCTGCCGGGACTGTGAAGAGTGATAAATCTGTCTGATAGTTGAAGCCTCTGGGAAGGGGCGCCGTAGACCGTGAGAGCCGGGTAGGCGAAATCGGATGGACTCTTTGGGGTGTTCCCGAGTAGCACGGGGCTCGAGGAATCCTGTGTGAATCTGCCAGGACCACCTGGTAAGCCTAAATACTCCCTGATGACCGATAGTGCACGAGTACCGTGAGGGAAAGGTGAAAAGTGCCCCGGTGAGGGGTCGTGAAATAGTACCTGAAACCGTGTGCCTACAAGCCGTAGGAGCGTAGTCGTTCTTCGGAGCGGCTGTGATGTGACTGCGTGCCTTTTGAAGAATGAGCCTGCGAGTTATGGTGTGTGGCGAGGTTAACCCGTGTGGGGGAGCCGTAGCGAAAGCGAGTCTGAATAGGGCGTTTGAGTCGCATGCTGTAGACCCGAAGCGGAGTGATCTACGCATGGGCAGGTTGAAGCTCAGGTAAGACTGGGTGGAGGACCGAACCCACCAGGGTTGAAAACCTGGGGGATGACCTGTGTGTAGGGGTGAAAGGCCAATCAAACTCCGTGATAGCTGGTTCTCCCCGAAATGCATTTAGGTGCAGCGTTGCGTGTTTCTTGCCGGAGGTAGAGCACTGGATGGCCGATGGGCCCGACAAGGTTACTGACGTCAGCCAAACTCCGAATGCCGGTAAGTGAGAGCGTGGCAGTGAGACTGCGGGGGATAAGCTTCGTAGTCGAGAGGGAAACAGCCCAGATCACCGACTAAGGCCCCTAAGCGTGTGCTAAGTGGGAAAGGATGTGGAGTCGCAGAGACAACCAGGAGGTTGGCTTAGAAGCAGCCACCCTTGAAAGAGTGCGTAATAGCTCACTGGTCAAGTGATTCCGCGCCGACAATGTAGCGGGGCTCAAGTACACCGCCGAAGTCGTGGCACTCATCACCTTGTGTGGTGGGTGGGTAGGGGAGCGTCGTGCATCCGGTGAAGCCGCCGAGTGATCGAGTGGTGGAGGGTGTGCGAGTGAGAATGCAGGCATGAGTAGCGAATCGAGGGTGAGAAACCCTCGCGCCGGATGACCAAGGGTTCCTGGGGCAGGCTAATCCGCCCAGGGTAAGTCGGGACCTAAGGCGAGGCCGACAGGCGTAGTCGATGGACAACGGGTTGATATTCCCGTACCCGCTTCAACGCGCCCATATTGAACCTCGTGATGCTAAGAGTCCTTAAGCCAGCTGCTTCTTCGGAAGCGGTGTTAGGCTGAACGCTCGATCCGATCGGGTAGTAGGTAAGCGATGGGGTGACGCAGGAAGGTAGTCCAGCCCAGGCGATGGTTGTCCTGGGGTAAGCATGTAGCCCGTGTTGTAGGCAAATCCGCAACACTTGTGGGTGAGATGTGATGCCGAGCCGATTGTGGCGAAGTGGATGATCCTATGCTGCCGAGAAAAGCCTCTAGCGAGTGTTGTGGCGGCCCGTACCCTAAACCGACTCAGGTGGTCAGGTAGAGAATACTAAGGCGATCGGGTGAACTGTGGTTAAGGAACTCGGCAAATTGCCCCCGTAACTTCGGGAGAAGGGGGACCTCTGCTGGTGATAGGCCTTGCGCTTGGAGCTGGTGGGGGTCGCAGTGGCCAGGGGGAAGCGACTGTTTACTAAAAACACAGGTCCGTGCGAAGTCGTAAGACGATGTATACGGACTGACGCCTGCCCGGTGCCGGAACGTTAAGGGGACCGCTTAGCTGACTTCGGTTGGCGAAGGTGAGAACTTAAGCGCCGGTAAACGGCGGTGGTAACTATAACCATCCTAAGGTAGCGAAATTCCTTGTCGGGTAAGTTCCGACCTGCACGAATGGCGTAACGACTTCCCCGCTGTCTCAACCGCAGACCCGGCGAAATTGCATTACGAGTAAAGATGCTCGTTACGCGCAGCAGGACGGAAAGACCCCGGGACCTTCACTACAGCTTGACATTGGCGTTTGGAGCGTCTTGTGTAGGATAGGTGGGAGACTGGGAAGCTCGGACGCTAGTTCGGGTGGAGTCATTGGTGAAATACCACTCTGGTCGTTTTGAACGTCTAACTCTGGTCCGTGATCCGGATCGGGGACAGTGTCTGGTGGGTAGTTTAACTGGGGCGGTTGCCTCCTAAAGGGTAACGGAGGCGCCCAAAGGTTCCCTCAGCCTGGTTGGTAATCAGGTGTTGAGTGTAAGTGCACAAGGGAGCTTGACTGTGAGACTGACGGGTCGAGCAGGAGCGAAAGCTGGGACTAGTGATCCGGCATCGGCGTGTGGAAGCGGTGTCGCTCAACGGCTAAAAGGTACCCCGGGGATAACAGGCTGATCTTCCCCAAGAGTCCATATCGACGGGATGGTTTGGCACCTCGATGTCGGCTCGTCGCATCCTGGGGCTGGAGTAGGTCCCAAGGGTTGGGCTGTTCGCCCATTAAAGCGGTACGCGAGCTGGGTTTAGAACGTCGCGAGACAGTTCGGTCCCTATCCGCTGCGCGCGCAGGAGACTTGAAAGGGGCTGTCCCTAGTACGAGAGGACCGGGACGGACGAACCTCTGGTGTGCCAGTTGTACCGCCAGGTGCACGGCTGGTTGGCTACGTTCGGAAGGGATAACCGCTGAAAGCATCTAAGCGGGAAGCTCGCCTTGAGATGAGGTCTCCCACCACGTGAGTGGGTAAGGCTCCCGGTAGACGACCGGGTTGATAGGCCGGAGGTGGAAGCACGGTAACGTGTGGAGCTGACCGGTACTAATAGGCCGAGGACTTGACCACAAAGCATTGTTCGTGTCTGTGTGTGTGCTGCGCTCTGTTACTCTTCGCCGGGTCCGGAGCAGCGCTGCAGGCAGACCGTTCTTGCTCGCGTCCACTACGCAATTCTGAGACAGCAAACAGTTGTGTTTGTGTGGTCTCGTGGGGTTACGGCGGTTATGGCGGGAAGGAAACACCCGGTTACATTCCGAACCCGGAAGTTAAGCTTCTCAGCGCCGATGGTACTGCACTCGGGAGGGTGTGGGAGAGTAGGTCACCGCCGGACAATTTTTTGATTAGGGGGTCTCACCTTCGGGTGGGGCCCCTTTTTCTGTTTCTGCGCGATGCCCTGGGGCGGGACCGGACCGGTCCGGACGGTCAGTAGGGTTGAGGTGTGGACTATCGTGCGGTTGAACGCGCGATCATGGAGCGTGGCGTCGAGTGGGACTTCGAGCCGACGCTCGACAGGATCGCGGCTCTCATGGATCTGCTCGGCTCGCCGCAGCGGGCGTATCCGGTCATTCACATAGCCGGCACCAACGGCAAGACGAGCACGGCGCGGCTCACCGAGGCGCTGCTGAAGGAGCGCAACCTCCGGGTGGGGCGCTTCACCAGCCCTCATCTGGTCTCGATGCGCGAGCGCATCACCGTGGACGGTGAGCCGCTGAGCGAGGAACGGTTCGCGCAGGTCTACGAGGAGATCATCCCGTACGTCGAGCTGGCCGACACGCAGGGCCGCCGTATCCAGTTCTTCGAGCTGCTCACGGCCATGGCGTTCGCGGCGTTCGCCGACACCCCGATCGACGTCGCCGTCGTCGAGGCCGGTATGGGCGGGTCCTGGGACGCGACGAACGTCGCCGACGGCACCGTGTCCGTCATCACGCCCATCTCGCTCGACCACACCGACCGGCTCGGGCCCGACATCCCGAGCATCGCGGGGGAGAAGGCCGGCATCATCAAGCCGGGCGCCACCACCGTGCTCGCCCAGCAGGAGCTGGAGGCGGCCGAGGTGCTGATGCGCCGCGCCGCCGACGTCGGAGCCGTCGTCGCCCGTGAGGGGCTGGAGTTCGGCGTGCTCGCCCGCGAGGTCGCCATGGGCGGCCAGTTGCTGACGCTGCGCGGGCTCAAGGGCGTCTATGAGGACGTCTACGTCCCCCTCTACGGCGCTCACCAGGCGAGCAACGCCGTCACGGCGCTGGCCGCCGTCGAGGCGCTGACGGGCGGCGACGATCCGCTCGACGTCGACCTGGTGCGCCAGGCTTTCGCGCAGGCTTCATCGCCGGGACGCCTGGAGGTGGTGCGGCGCAACCCCACGGTGGTCGTCGACGCAGCGCACAATCCCGGTGGCATGCAGGCCACGATCGAGGCGCTGCACGAGGCGTTCGACTTCGCCAAGGTGATCGGCGTCGTCGCCGCGATGCGCGACAAGGACGTCGAAGGGCTGCTGGAGCTCCTGGAGCCCGTTCTCGAAGAGGTGATCGTCACCCGCAACTCCTCCCCGCGGTCGATGACCGCCGAGGAGCTCGCGGAGCTGGCCGGGCCGATCTTCGGGGAGGATCGCGTGCACGCCGTCGAACGGCTGGACGACGCCATCGACAGGGGCATCGCGGCCGCCGACGCCGAAGGGGAGTTCAGCGGCACGGGGGTGTTCATCACCGGCTCGGTGGTGACCGCGGGCGACGCCCGTCACCTGCTCAAGGCCGAGGGGGATTGATGAACTTCCAGGTCACGCCCGGCATGCGCAGGCTCGGCGCCAGCGTGCTCGGCATGGAGGCCGTCGTCGCCGCGCTGACCATCCCCGTCGCGATCGTCGTGGGCGGGGTGCAGCCGGCGCTGGCCGTGAGCGCCGGCGCCGGGCTCGCGGTGCTGTGCGTGGTCTCAGCCGGGCTGCTGAAGAAGCCCGTCGGCTACGTTCTCGGCAGTCTCGCGCAGGTGCTGGCGATCGTCACGGGGTTCCTGGTGCCCGCCATGTTCTTCCTGGGGGCGGTCTTCGCCGCACTGTGGATCACGGCGATATTCGTCGCTCGCCGTGTCGAGGGCGTGACTTCCCGCTAAAGTCGGCACACATGGCCGTCCCCCCGATTCAGCGGTCCCCGAACCAGACAGTCACGGGACCCGCCGAGAGCGCCAGGTTCCCCTGGCTGCTCGACACCGTGCTCGCGCTGCTCGTCGTTGCGGCGCTGCCCCTGGCGATCGTCTCGATCCCCAACACCGTCTCCGTCGTCGGAGACCTGCTGCCCGACGGGTTCGACCGGCTCGGCCTCATGCGCGCGCACGGTCTCGCCCTGCCGGCGATGATGCTGACCGTGCCGCTGGCGGCCGTGGCGCTGGGCCGGGCGAAGGCGCCCCACCTCGTGATCGCGGGTCTGCTGCTGCTCGCGCTGGCCGACGCCTCGGGCGGTTACGCCGGTTCGACGTTCCTCGTCGGCGTCATGCGCGTGCTCCACGGCATCGGCGCGGGCCTGCTCGTGCCCGCCACGCTGGTGGCCGTCTGGGAGCGCCCCCCGCTGCTGCGCGCCCTGTGGGCGGGGGTGCTGGCCCTCAGCCTCCTGGGCGCCCAGGCGCTGGCGCTGTGGCCGCTCGACGGTGTGAACGACTGGAAGGTCACGCTGCAGCCGTACCCGATGGTGAGCGGCATCGCGCTGGCCCTCGCCGCCGCGTACCTGGTCGTCTGGATGCTGCGCGACCGGCAGCCGGCCCCGCAGCCGCAGCCGAAGGAGCGCAGCCGCCTGCTGCTCGCGGCCGTGCCCGCCGCGGGCATCGCGGTCGTGGCCGTCAGCACCGCGAGCCAGGACTGGCAGGCCAACCTGGTGATCCTGGTGGCGGCGCTCGCCGTGGTGGCGCTGCTCGCGCTCGCGTCCGTCGGCACCGCCGAAGGGCGCACGCTCGCCTACGTCATGGTCGCCGTGGGCGTCGTGCTGCTGCCCAGCATCGCCCAGGTGACGTACGTCGAGATGGGCGGGCTCGGAGGGCCCGGCCTGAAGGGGTTGTGGCTCCCGTTCGGTGTCGCAGGGCTGCTGGCCGTGGCCGCCGCCGTGCTGGTGTGCCTGTTCGCACGAGACGGCGGCAGGTGGCTCACGTCGGTGGGCCTGCTGGCGATGGTGGTGGGGCTGTGTTCCGTGCGCGTCGTCGTGCCCGACCCCGACGGGCTGGTGCTGGTGGTGCCCTTCACGCTGCTCGCGGTGGGGGTAGCCGTCGCGCTCACGGCGGCGTTGCGCGCGGCCGGGTTCGGGGCGGCGCTGTTCGGCGTGACGCTGTGCTTCCCCGGGGTGCTCGCGGGCTACCTGCTGGGCACCGGGGTGCAGATGGCCTTGTTGCGAGGGGTCAGGTCGCCGCAGGAACTGGTGGACAGGTTCGTGGGTGCGTTGCACCTGTGGGCGTTGATCGGCGGGTTCGTCGTGGTGGCGGTCATCGTGCTCGCGGCGCTGATGGCCCGGCGTGGGTCCGCGATTGAGGGGCCCGTCCCGGGTCCGGGCGACGAGCCGGTGGCGCGGGTGGACCCGGCTGGAGGGGACAGGTCGGCCTCGGCGGCTGTGAGCAGCGGGGACGCGGCTGACGAGGACGACGCGGACGCGCCTGCCGTGACCGATGCGCCCAGCGTGCCTCGCGTGGTGTCGGTGGCCGGGGATCAGGAGATGCAGCGGGAGGAGTCCGGGCAGCGTGCGAAGGAGGAGCCGGCGAGGGCGGACGGTGCCGGACCGTCGGTGGACGACACCGGGCCCGTGCCGCGGGTTCCGTCAGGGCCGCCGCCCGCCCCGTCCGCGCCTCCGGCGCCGCCCGGGCTTCCCGCCGTGCCTCCGGCCGCGCCTCCGGCCGCGCCTCCGGCTTCGCCCGTGCCCCCGGGGCCGGCCGTACCACCGGTTCCGCCGCAGGCGGCCTCTCCTGAGGACACGGGCGCGGCGTAGCGGCGTCTCGCCCGCGGGGTGGTGGTGGACGGGCGGGGGCGCTCCAGAAGCGCCTGAGACGGCGCAAGCGGCCCGGCGGCCGGGGGGCGGTAAGCTGAGCCGCAGCTACGACGATCGAGGCGCTCCGAGCCGCAGAGCCGTTCGCGGCCGTCCGAGACGGAGACCCCCGGCGCGCGTAGCCGCATCCGCGACCCCCAGACCCGTTCAAAGGAGAACCTCACGTGTCCGAGCGCACTCTTGTCCTGATCAAGCCCGACGGGGTGAAGCGCGGCCTCATCGGTGACGTGATCGCCCGCGTGGAGCGCAAGGGCCTCAAGGTCGTGGCGATGGACCTGCGCACCCTCGACGGCGACACGGCCAAGGCCCACTACGCCGAGCACTCCGAGCGGCCGTTCTTCGGCGAGCTCGTCGAGTTCATCACCTCAGGTCCGCTCGTCGCCCTGGTGCTCGAGGGGCCGCGCGCCGTGGAGGCGTTCCGCGCGCTGGCCGGGCTCACCGACCCGGTGAAGTCGGCGCCGGGCACCATCCGCGGCGACCACGCCCTGGAGATCGGCGAGAACGTCGTCCACGGCTCCGACTCGCCCGAGTCCGCCGCCCGGGAGATCAAGATCTTCTTCCCGGACCGCTTCTAGTCTCCGGTCCGGTGCGCGGGTTCGCCCGCCGCGCCGCTTCCTGATGCCCGTCTGGCCCTACGTGCCGGGCGGGCATCATGCTTTAGTCCGCATTTCGGGCAAAAGAGCTTGGCGCAGAGGCGGCAGGATTTTTGAGGGGCGCGTGGGCTCATTGCGGGTCCTGGTGGGTACGTCACGTTACGATTCGAATTCGGTCCGTAGTCAAGGCGTACGACACGGAAGGCTCCGTTCCCCATGGGCAGCAAGCTCGCGTTTCTCGGCCGTGACATGGCCGTTGACCTCGGCACCGCCAACACGTTGGTGTACGTGCGGGGCCGCGGCATCGTGCTCAACGAGCCCTCCGTTGTCGCCATCAACACCTCCACCGGCAAGATCGTGGCGGTCGGCATCGAGGCCAAGCGGATGATCGGCCGGACGCCGGGCAACATCGTGGCCGTCCGGCCGCTCAAGGACGGTGTGATCGCCGACTTCGACGTGACCGAGCGGATGCTGCGCTACTTCATCCAGCGCGTCCACCGGCGGCGCCACTTCGCCAAACCGCGCGTGATCATCGCCGTGCCGAGTGGCATCACCAGTGTCGAGCAGCGGGCGGTGAAGGAGGCGGGCTACCAGGCGGGCGCCCGCAAGGTCTACATCGTCGAGGAGCCGATGGCAGCGGCGATCGGCGCGGGCCTGCCGGTGCACGAGCCCACCGGCAACATGGTGGTCGACATCGGCGGTGGCACCACCGAGGTGGCGATCATCTCGATGGGCGGGGTGGTGACGAGCCAGTCGATCAGGGTCGGCGGTGACGAGCTCGACCAGGCGGTGATCACGTTCGCCAAGAAGGAGTTCTCGCTCATGCTGGGTGAGCGCACCGCCGAGGAGATCAAGATGGCGATCGGTTCGGCCTGGTCCACCGGCGAGGAGGCGCACGCCGAGATCCGCGGCCGCGACCTGGTGACGGGCCTGCCCAAGACGGTCGTGGTGTCGGGGGCGGAGATCCGCAGGGCCACCGAGGAGCCGGTCAACACCATCGTCGACGCCGTCAAGGCCACGCTCGACCGGTGCCCGCCCGAGCTGTCGGGTGACCTGATGGACCGGGGCATCGCGCTGACGGGCGGCGGCGCGCTGCTCAAGGGCATGGAGGAACGGATCAAGGCCGAGACCGGCATGCCCGTGCACCTGGTCGAGAACGCCCTCGACTCGGTGGCGCTGGGATCCGGCAGATGCGTGGAGGAGTTCGAGGCGCTGCAGCAGGTCCTGGTGCCGGAGTCGCGGCACTGATGAGAGACTCCCGCAACGCCAGGCTGACCCTCGGCATCCTGCTGACGGCCGCTCTGGTGATCCTGACCGTCGACCATCGGCTGGGCGCCGCCTCGCCGTTCGGCCCGCTGCGTACGGCCGGCACCTGGATCTTCGGCGCGGTGGAGCGGACCGCCGGGTCGGTGACGCGTCCGTTCGGGGAGTTCCTGCGCGCCGTCGCGAACGCTCCGGCGGCCCATGACGACATCGAACGCCTGGAGATGGAGAACGCCCAACTGCGGACCGCCCTCATCGCCCAGGAACTCGACAGTGCCCGGTCGCAGCAGCTCAAGCGGATGCTCGGGCTGGCCGGAAGGGGCGGCTACAAGGTCGTGACCGCCAACGTGATCGCCCGGCGCGGCAGTCCCGGCTTCGAGGAGGCCATCCAGATCGACGCCGGCACCGCCGACGGCGTCCTCCCCGAGATGACCGTGCTGAACGGTGACGGGCTGATCGGCCGGGTCATCAGCGCGACGGCCGACACCGCGACAGCCGTGCTCATCAGCGACCGGGGCTCGGCCACGGGCGCGAGGCTGGAGGGCGGCCAGGAGATCGGCGTGGTCCACGGGGTGGGCGAGAACGGGCGGCTCCTGCAGTTCAAGCTGCTCGACGCCACGGCGCCGCTCGCGCCAGGAGGGAGGATCGTCAGCTTCGGCTCGCAGAACGGGCGGCCGTACGTGCCGGGGGTGCCGATCGGGGTGATCGAGCGGGTGGAGGCGACGCCCGGCGAGCTGACGAGGGTGGCCTTCGCCCGCCCGTACGCCGATCTGACCGCGCTGGACGTGGTGGGTGTGGTGGTGCGGGCGCCCGCGCGCGATCCCCGCGACGCGGTGCTGCCGCCCAAGCCGGACCCGAAGAAGCAGTTGACGGAGACCGTGCGTCCGCCCAAGCGGGGCGTGGTCCCGCCGGAGCGGGACGCGAGGGACGCCGCGCTGCGGCCGGCCCGCGGCCGGCGGTCCGGCGTGGCGCCGTTGGTTCCACCCTCAGCGCCGCCTTCCGTTCCACCGTCCGAGCCTTCCGCGCCGCCCGTCGGTGACTCCGGGAACAGGGCTCCCGGCGCGGACGACGCGAACGACGCGGACGGTGCGGACGGCGTGGGCGAGACGTCCGGGCGGGAGGACGGCTCCGGGCGCGAGCCGGTGGGCGCGGGGGTGGCGCCGGGCCGGGATTCGGCGAGAGCGGTCCGGCCGCCCGGCGCGGGCGCTCAGGCCGCCCGGCCGCCGACCCGGCCCACCGCCCGCCCGTCCGCCAGGTCCTCGGCCCGGCCCGCCGCCCGGCCGTCCGCCCGGCCCGCCGCGCGCGCATCTGCGCGGCCGGCCGCCCGACTTGCCGAACGGCCGGCGGCGCGACTTGCGACGTGGTCTGGAGCGGGTGCTCCGGGGACCGCAGGACGGACGCAAGCGGATGACTCCACGGCGCGTGACGGTGATGGCGCGCGGTCGCTTGTGCGGGATCCGGGGGTGCGACCTGTGGCGCGTGGCGGTGGTGCCGTGCGGGAGGACACCGTCAGGCTCGCGGCGCACGGCGGGAGGGCGTCGCGCGAGGGGGGAGGGCGATGACAGGGGTGCTGATCGTGCTGGCCACGGTGCTGGTGCAGGTGATGCTGGTCAACCGGGCGCCGTTGCCGGGCGGCGTGACGCCGGACCTGGTGGTGCTGGCCGTGATCGGGGTGGCCATGGTGCGCGGGCCGGCGGCCGGAGCGATGATCGGGTTCGGCGCGGGGCTGCTGGCGGACGTGATGCCGCCCACGGCGCATCTGCTGGGACAGTACGCGTTCGTGCTGGCGGTCGTCGGCTACCTGGCCGGGCGCGGACTGGGCGGCAGCGCGGTCACCACCGTGATGGCGTGTGTGATCCTCGCGCCGCTGCTGGCGGCGGGGCTGGGCGGGCTGATCTCCGACCCGCGGGTGACGGTCGCGACGCTGACCGACCAGGTGCCGCTCACGATCGCCTACACGCTGCTGCTGTCGCCGATCGTGATGTGGCTGTCGAGCCGGACGATGCGGCCGGGGTACGCGACATGATCAGGATCAGGACCCGGCTGTTCGTCCTGCACGTGCTGGTCCTGACGCTGCTCGTGGTGCTGGCCGTGCGGCTGTGGCAGGTGCAGGTGGTGCGCGGGCAGGAGTTGGTGGAGAGGGCGGCCGAGACGCGGACGCGCACGGTGATCGTCCCGGCGGTGCGGGGGCAGATCCTCGACTCCTCCGGGCGCCCGCTGGTGCGCAACCAGACCTCGCTGGTCGTGTCGGTCGACAGGACGGCGCTGCTGCGCACCCGCGACGGCGGCACGAGGGTGCTGCGCAAGCTGGGCTCCGTGCTGGGCAAGCCGCTCAAGGAGCTGCAGCAACGGATCAGGCCGTGCGGGCCCACGGTGTCGCAGCCGTGCTGGACCGGCTCGCCGTACCAGGCGGTGCCGATCGAGGAGAAGGCCGGCACCCGCGAGGCGCTGCAGATCCTGGAACGCCAGGAGGAGTTCCCCGGCATCACCGCCGAGATCCAGTCGGTCAGGCAGTATCCCCTCGGCCGGGCCGGCGCGCAGATGCTCGGCTACCTGCAGCCGGTCACCGAGGCCGAGCTGGAAAGGCGCGAAGGGCTGAAGGCCGCCTACTCCGGCGTCGACCTGGCCGGGCGCGACGGCCTCGAACAGGTCTACGACGAGGCGCTGCGTGGCAAGTCCGGGAAGCGTCAGGTGCAGGTCGACAGGATGGGCAAGCCGATCGGGCTCGAGCAGGAGGTACGCCCGGTCAGCGGCGACCATCTGATCACCAGCATCGACGCGGGTTTGCAGGAGGTGACCGAGCAGGCGCTGCAGCGGGCCATGAAGGGCGCGCCGAGGGCCGACGGCGGCGCCGCCGTGGTGCTCGACGCGCGGACCGGGCGGGTGCTGGCGCTGGCCAGCGCGCCCGGCTACGACCCGGAGATCTGGGCCGGCGGCATCACCGCCGGCGCCTACCAGCGCCTGATGTCGGAGAAGTCCGGCAAGCCGCTGGTGTCGCGGGCCATCAACGGGCAGTTCGCGCCGGGGTCGACGTTCAAGGTGTCGTCGGTGGCGGCGATGCTGCGGGCCGGCTACCCGATCGACGGCACGTACGGCTGCCCCGGCTCCTACATGGTGGGCGACCGGGCGTTCAACAACTTCCGCGGCATCGGGCTCGGCACGCTCACCCTGCACACGGCGCTGGTCAGGTCGTGCGACACGATCTTCTACCGGGCGGCGTACGAGCAGTACCTGCGTGACGGCGGGCGCAACCCGAAGAAGACGGCCAAGGAGGTGTTCGCCAACACGGCCAGGGGCTTCGGGTTCGGCAGACCCACCGGCATCGACCTGCCCGGCGAGTCGGCCGGACGCATCCCCGACCGGGCGTGGAAGAAGGAGATGTGGACGCTGACCAGCGCCACCAACTGCAAGCGGGCGCAGACCGGCTACCCCGAGGTGGCCGACCGGGCGCGCGCGGAGTTCCTCAAGCGCCTGGCCCACGAGAACTGCACCGAGGGGTTCGTGCTGCGGCCGGGCGACTCGGCCAACTTCTCCATCGGCCAGGGTGACGTGCTGGTGACGCCGTTGCAGCTCGCCCGCGCGTACGCGGCGCTGGTGAGCGACGGCAAGCTGCGCAGCCCGCGCATCGGGTGGGCGCGGGTGCGGCCCGACGGCACGGTCGTGGAGACGTACGACGTCCCGGTCGTCGGGAAGCTGCCGATCAGCGAGAAGGAGCGCGTCTACATCAAGAACGCGCTCAGCGAGGTGGCCTCCGACGGCACCGCGGCCGGGGCGTTCAGCGGGTTCCCGATGGACAAGGTCCGCATCGGCGGCAAGACCGGCACCGCCGAGGTGTGGGGGAAGGCCGACACGTCCTGGTTCGCGTCGTTCGCGCCGACGCAGAACCCGCGCTTCGTGGTGGTCGCCATGATCTCCCAGGGCGGGATGGGGTCCCAGGCGGCGGCGCCGGCCGTACGGGAGATCTACGAGGGGATCTACGGCATCAAGCGGCCCGCCGCGCTGCCCGGTGGCAGACCGGTCAGCGGGCTGCCGACGTTCAGGCCCGACGGGACGGTGGCGCGCGGATGATCCAGGGCGCGGCGGTGCGGGGGCGGCGGTCGTTCGCCCGGCGGGCGGTCGGCGCGCAGTCGCCGCTGTGGCGGCTCGACGGGGTGCTGCTGGTCGCGGTCGCCGCGCTGTGCGTCATCGGCACGCTGCTGGTGTGGTCGTCCACCCGGACGTGGGCGCCCGGTGCCACGGGGCTGGTCAAGAAGCACGTACTCAACCTGCTCATCGGTACGGGGCTGTTCGTGGTGACGACCTCGATCGACCACCGGGCGATGCGGGCCTACGCGCCGCTGGTGTACCTGCTCAGCGTCATCGGGCTGATCCTGGTGATCACGCCGCTGGGCGCGACGATCAACGGGTCGCACTCGTGGATCCTGCTCGGCGGCGGCTTCGCGGTGCAGCCGTCGGAGTTCGCCAAGCTGGGACTGACCCTGATGCTGGCCATGCTGCTCGCCCAGCCGGCGGACACCGGTGAGCGGCCGCGCAACCTCGACGTGGTCATCGCCCTGGTGCTCGCGACGGTGACGATGGGGCTGGTGATGGCGCAGCCCGACCTCGGCACGGCCCTGGTCCTGGCGGTCATCACGGCCAGCGGTCTGGTGATCAGCGGGGTGCGCAAGCGGTGGATCGCGCTGCTCGGGCTCGTCGCGGGCGCCGGGGTGTTCGCGGTGTTCGCCTTCGAGATGCTGGAGCCGTACCAGGTGGCGCGGTTCACGGCGTTCGTGGACCCGGGGGTGGACCCGCGCGGGGTGGGCTACAACAGCACGCAGTCGCTGATCGCGATCGGCTCCGGGCAACTGTTCGGCAAGGGGCTGTTCGAGGGCGGGCAGACCACCGGCAGGTTCGTGCCGGAGCAGCACACCGACTTCATCTTCACGGTGGCGGGGGAGGAGTTCGGCTTCCTCGGCTCGGTGACGATCGTGCTGCTGCTCGGGGTGGTGCTGCTGCGCGGGCTGAAAATCGCGCGCAGGTGCGACGACCGGTTCGGCACGCTGGCGGCCGGGACGATCGTGTGCTGGTTCGCCTTCCAGACGTTCATCAACATCGGGATGACGATCGGGATCATGCCGATCACCGGGCTGCCGCTGCCGTTCGTGTCGTACGGGGGCACGGCGACCTTCGCCAACCTCATCGCGGTCGGCCTGCTGCAGTCGATCAGGATCCGCGAGCAGTCGTTCACCTGACGTGTCGCTCGCGTCACGGCCACCGCGGGTGCGCCGCTACGCTTGACGTATGCCTGTCGAGTCGATTTTCCACCGCCTGGAAGCGCTGCTGCCCAAGGTGCAGAAGCCGATCCAGTACGTGGGGGGTGAGCTCAACTCGACCGTGAAGGACTGGGACTCCGCCGACGTGCGCTGGGCGCTGATGTATCCCGACGCCTACGAGGTCGGCCTGCCCAACCAGGGCGTCGCGATCCTCTACGAGATCCTCAACGAGCTGCCCGCGACCCTCGCCGAGCGCACCTACGCCGTCTGGCCCGACCTGGAGGCGCTCATGCGCGCCGAGGGCGTGCCGCAGTTCACCGTCGACGCCCACCGGCCGGTGCGCGCCTTCGACGTGCTCGGCCTGTCGTTCTCCACCGAGCTCGGCTACACCAACATGCTGACCGCGCTCGACCTGGCCGGCATCCCGCTGCGGGCCGTCGACCGCGGCGACGACGACCCGATCGTGCTGGCGGGCGGGCACGCCGCGTTCAACCCCGAGCCGATCGCCGACTTCCTCGACGCGGCCGTGCTCGGCGACGGCGAGCAGATCGCGATCGCCGTCAGCGAGGTGGTCCGCGAGTGGAAGGCCGAGGGCCGGCCGGGCGGGCGCGACGAGCTGCTCATGCGGCTGGCGGAGTCGGGCGGCGTCTACGTGCCGAAGTTCTACGACGTCGACTACCACCCCGACGGGCGGATCAAGCGGGTCGCCCCCAACCGGCCGGGCGTGCCGTGGCGGGTCCACAAGCACACCGTCATGGACCTCGACGAGTGGCCCTACCCGAAGAAGCCGCTGGTGCCGCTGGCGGAGACCGTGCACGAGCGGTTCAGCGTGGAGATCTTCCGCGGCTGCACGCGCGGCTGCCGGTTCTGCCAGGCCGGCATGATCACCAGGCCGGTGCGCGAGCGGTCCATCACCACGATCGGCGCCATGGTCGAGAACGGCATCAAGGAGTCCGGTTTCACCGAGGTCGGCCTGCTGTCGCTGTCGTCGGCCGACCACTCGGAGATCGGCGAGGTGGCCAAGGGGCTGGCCGACCGCTACGAGGGCACCAACACCTCGCTGTCGTTGCCGTCCACCCGCGTCGACGCGTTCAACATCGACCTGGCCAACGAGTTCTCCCGCAACGGACGGCGCTCCGGCCTGACGCTCGCGCCCGAGGGCGGCTCGGAGCGGATGCGCAAGGTGATCAACAAGATGGTCACCGAGGAAGACCTCATCCGCACCGTCACCACCGCCTACTCCCAGGGGTGGCGGCAGGTGAAGCTCTACTTCATGTGCGGGCTGCCCACCGAGACCGACGAGGACGTGCTCGGCATCGCCGACCTGGCCAAGAAGGTCATCAAGGCGGGCCGCGAGGTGACCGGCTCCCGCGACATCCGCTGCACCGTGTCCATCGGCGGTTTCGTGCCCAAGCCGCACACGCCGTTCCAGTGGGCCGGGCAGGCCGACCACGAGACCGTCGACCGGCGGCTCAAGGCGCTGCGCGACTCGCTGCGCGGCGACAAGGAATACGGCCGGGCCATCGGCTACCGCTACCACGACGGCAAGCCGTCCATCGTGGAGGGCCTGCTGTCGAGGGGCGACCGCCGGGTGGGGGCCGTCATCCGCGCCGTCTGGGAGGACGGCGGGCGCTTCGACGGCTGGAGCGAGCACTTCTCCTACGAGCGGTGGATGTCCGCCGCCGAGCAGGCCGGCGTCGACGTCGACTGGTACACCGTGCGCGAGCGCGAGGAGAACGAAGTGCTCCCGTGGGACCATCTCGACGCCGGGCTCGACCGCGAGTGGCTGTGGCAGGACTGGCAGGACGCCGTGTCCGGGGCCGAGGTCGAGGACTGCCGGTGGACGCCCTGCTACGACTGCGGCGTCTGCCCGACGATGGGCACCGAGATCCAGATCGGTCCCACCGGCCGCAAGCTCCTTCCCCTGACGGTCGTCTAGCCGCGTTCGGCGGCCGTGGCCGTGTCTCGTCGTACACAGTCGTACACAGGGGGAGGCGACCAGACGGCGGGGCGGCATATTCTGAATCGAAGACACTCTGACACGGGAAGGACGACGAAGCTCTGAAACCTGTTCCCGATGGGCCTCCGCCCGCGCCGACGGTGCAGCGCCTGCGTGTGCGCTACGCCAAGCGCGGACGCCTGCGCTTCACCAGTCACCGCGACATCTCGCGGGCCGTCGAGAGGGCGGTCCGCCGTGCCGGCATTCCGGTGGCCTACAGCGCGGGTTTCTCGCCCCACCCGAAGATCTCCTACGCGGGCGCCGCGCCGACCGGCGTGGCCAGCGAAGCCGAATACCTCGAACTCGGCGTCACGACGCCGTGCGACCCGGAACGTGTCCGGGCCGACCTCGACGGCTCGCTGCCACCCGGCATCGACGTGCTCGACGTCGTCGAGGCGGGCTCCGGGGGGCTGGCCGACCGCCTGGAGGCCTCCGAGTGGGAGGTGCGCCTGGCCGGTGTCGATCCCGAGCACGCCGGCGTGGCGGTGGAGAAGTTCCTCGCCGCCGGTGCGGTGGAGGTCGAGCGCCTCACCAAGAAGGGTCCGCGTCGCTTCGACGCGCGGGAGGCCGTGCTGACGCTGGCGGTGGTGCGGACGGTACCCGAGGGGACAGACAGAACCGCAGCTCAGGTGCCCGGACAGTCGTGTGTCATACTGCGCATGGTTGTTCGGCACATGACGCCTGCCGTTCGACCCGACGATGTGCTCACAGGGCTGCGCCTTGTGGCCGACTTCGCGCCGCCGGTCCCTCCTGAGGTGACCAGGCTGGCGCAGGGGCCGCTCGACGCCAGCACCGGTGCGCTTGCCGACCCGTTCGGCCTTGACCGCGAGACTACGCGCGGCGGCGAGCCGGGACAGGCGAGTGAGCAGGTCGTCGGATAGGGAGCGCCTTGCGAGAGCGAGGCGCGACCGCTGACAGGACTTGGCGCCCATGCTCCTTGACGGGGGCGGGGGCGGACAACGAAACACGAGAGCTCCTGCGCGGCGCGGCGACGCGCCCGGGAGCTGACGGGAGAGCGCCCGCATGCTCGAGAACGAGCCCAACGCCGGGGCCACTGGCCCTGACGGCGAAACAACAGAACAGTCGACGACGGCTCCGCGCCGCAGGGCCAGCAGGCCGGCGGGGCCGCCACCCGAGGTGCCCGACGCGCCCGCCCCGGTGACCGTGGCGGCCGCCGCGGGCACGGGCGGCCAGGTGATCACCAGCACGGGGGAGCAGGCGGGTGCGTCCGCTCCGGCGGGTTCCGCGCGCCGCCGGGCGTCCCGGCCCGCCGGGTCGCCCCCGCCGGTGGTGGAGTCCGCCGCGCCTGCCGGGAGCCCGGTCGAGGCGGCCGTGTCCGAAGCGGTGGCCGACGCCGTGTCCGAGGCGGTGGCGCAGGTGACCGCCGCGGCGGGTGTCGCGGACGCCGTGGCGGCGGGTGCCGCCGAGGGCACCGCTGAGCCGGCTGCCGAGACCAAGCCCAAGAGGGCCACCCGCACCAGGTCGACGGCGACCACGCCACGCCGGCGCACCGGCAAGAAGGCCGCAGAGGCCGCGGAGGAGCCCGCCGGCGGCGGGGAGCAGGCGGCGACCGGCGCGGCCGTCCAGGACTCGGGGCAGGCCGTACAGGCCGCCGGAGGCACCGCCACGCCCGACGCCCCCGCCCAGGCCGTCGTCGCACAGGACACCGCCGCGCAGGTCGGTCAGGCCGGCAGTCTTGAAAGCGAGCAGGCCGCCGAGGAGAGCGCCGCGCCGAAGCGGCGCCGCACGCGCAAGAAGGCCGAGCCGGAGCCCGTCGAGGAGCAGCCCGTCGCCGCCGCCGAGGACGACGACGTCATCGACGTGCTGCCCGAGGACGAGCCGCTCGACGACGAGCCCGCGGGTGAGGACCTCGACGAGGACCTCGACCGGCCGAGCCTGCTGGCAGACCCGTTCGGTCTGTCGGCGACGCGCAGGCATGACGAGCCCGGCGCCGCGGTCCAGCGGCCCGCCGCCATCTTCGCGCCGCTGTTCCAGGCGCCCGACCCGAGCCAGGCCACGCCCGTGGCCAAGCCCGTCGCCAAGCCCGCGCGCGTCGAGCCGGAGCCCGTGGCCGAGGCCGAGGAACCCGCCGACGAGACCGTGGTCGAGGACGAGGACGACACCGCCGACGAGCAGGACGAGGACGAGAGCGGCAGCCGTCGCCGGCGCCGCCGCCGCGGCGGCAGGGGGCGCGGCAAGCAGCGCGAGCGTGACGAGGCCGACGACTCCGACGATCAGGACGACGACGGCGACGAGGACCAGGCGGAGGAGACCCAGGAAGAGGAGGTCTCCAGCTCGCGCCGGCGCCGCCGTCGCCGGCGCCGCGGCTCCGACGACGGGGCAGAGCCGGTCGCCGACGACCCGCCCAACACGGTCGTCCGCATCCGCGCGCCCCGCTCGGGCCGCGCCACCGCGCTCGACACCTCCGCCGACGGCGTGCAGAGCGTGCGCGGCTCCACCCGCCTGGAGGCCAAGAAGCAGCGCCGCCGCGAGGGCCGTGAGCTGGGCCGCAGGCGTCCGCCGATCATCACCGAGTCGGAGTTCCTGGCCCGGCGCGAGTCGGTCGACCGCATGATGGTGGTGCGCCGCCAGGGTGACCGCACGCAGATCGCGGTGCTGGAGGACGGGGTGCTCGTCGAGCACTACGTCAACCGCGAGGCCAGCCAGTCCTACGTGGGCAACGTCTACCTCGGCAAGGTGCAGAACGTGCTGCCGTCGATGGAGGCGGCGTTCGTCGACATCGGCAAGGGCCGCAACGCCGTCCTGTACGCCGGTGAGGTCAACTTCGACACCGCCGGCATGGAGGGCCAGCCCAAGCGCATCGAGTCGGCGCTGAAGTCCGGCCAGTCGGTGCTGGTGCAGGTCACCAAGGACCCGATCGGCCACAAGGGCGCCCGCCTGACCTCGCAGATCAGCCTGCCCGGCCGCTACCTGGTCTACGTGCCCGACGGCTCGATGACCGGCATCAGCCGCAAGCTGCCCGACAAGGAGCGCACGCGGCTCAAGAGCATCCTCAAGAAGGTCATGCCCGAGAACGCCGGCGTCATCGTGCGCACGGCCGCCGAGGGCGCCTCGGAGGACGAGCTGGCCCGCGACGTCGCGCGCCTGTCGGCCCAGTGGGAGAACATCCAGCGGAAGGCCAAGTCGGCCAGCCCGCCCGAGCTGCTCTCGGCCGAGCCCGACCTGACCGTCCGGGTGGTGCGCGACGTCTTCAACGAGGACTTCAGCTCTCTCGTGGTGCAGGGCGAGGGCGCCTGGGAGACGGTCGACGAGTACGTCAAGTACGTCGCGCCGCACCTGACCGACCGCCTGTCCAAGTGGGACGGCGAGCAGGGCGACGTGTTCGAGTCGTACCGGATCGACGAGCAGCTCGGCAAGGCGATGGAGCGCAAGGTGTGGCTGCCCAGCGGCGGCTCGCTGGTGATCGACCGCACCGAGGCGATGACCGTCGTCGACGTCAACACCGGAAAGTTCACCGGCCAGGGCGGCAACCTCGAGGAGACCGTCACCCGCAACAACCTGGAGGCGGCCGAGGAGATCGTCCGCCAGCTCAGGTTGCGCGACATCGGCGGCATCATCGTCATCGACTTCATCGACATGGTGCTGGAGTCCAACCGCGACCTGGTGCTGCGCCGGATGCTGGAGTGCCTGGCACGCGACAGGACCAAGCACCAGGTGGCCGAGGTCACCTCGCTGGGCCTGGTGCAGATGACGCGCAAGCGGGTCGGCCAGGGGCTGCTGGAGGCGTTCTCCACGCCGTGCGAGTGCTGCAACGGCCGCGGGCTCATCGTCTCCACCGAGCCGGTGGAGTCCAAGTCCGAGTCGCGGGGCACGCAGGGCAAGATGGCGGTCGAGAAGGCGGTCGCCGAGAAGACCGGCGACAAGGCCGACAAGGTTTCCGCGGCGAAGGACTCCGCCGGTCGTGATACCGTGACCGGTGCGCTTGATGACGTCCCCGCAGAGGACGACCAGGCCGGTCAGACTTCCGGCAGGGGGCGGCGACGCTCCCGCCGAGCCAAGTCCTCCGAGTAGCACCACTGAGTGGTCTTGGGGGGCGGTCCGACGATCCGTCCGGTTCGCCTAGGACACCGTTAATCCGGTAACCTAGTGGATCGGTGCGTCAGGTGACGTGCCCTGTTGGCGCGCCCACTCGGTTCGTTGGTTCCAGACAGGATGCGGGTGCGGGCGCAGCACTCGGCAGTCAACGGTCCTCCCGTCCGGGAGGACCGAAGATCGCAGCAGTAGACAGTAGAAGGGTTCCGCGGTGTACGCGATCGTTCGTTGCGGCGGCAGGCAGCAGAAGGTCTCCGTCGGTGACGTCCTCGAGGTGGACAAGGTCGCCGGCGAGGTCGGCTCTTCGATTTCGCTGCCGACGGTGCTCGTCGTCAACGACGGCGATGTGACCACGGAGGCGGGCAAGTTCATGGTGAGCGCCGAGATCCTCGGCGAGACCAAGGGCCCGAAGATCCGGATCCTCAAGTACAAGAACAAGACCGGTTACAAGAAGCGCCAGGGTCACCGTCAGCGGTACACCCAGGTGAAGATCACCGGTATCGACCAGGCCTGATCGGGAGTTTGAGAGATGGCACACAAGAAGGGCGCGTCGTCCACCCGGAACGGCCGTGACTCCAACGCTCAGCGCCTGGGCGTCAAGCGCTTCGGCGGCCAGCTGGTCAACGCGGGCGAGATCATCGTCCGCCAGCGTGGCACCCACTTCCACCCCGGCGACAACGTCGGCCGTGGTGGCGACGACACGCTGTTCGCACTGACCGCGGGTCACGTGCAGTTCGGCCTCAAGCGCGGCCGCAAGGCCGTGAGCATCGTCCCGGTCGCGGAGTAATCCGCCGCCGGTAAGCGTTAGCACAGGGGTGGATCGGTGGCGATCCACCCCTTTGTGTGTTCTCGGGGGGTTTCCGCTCAGGGGGAGGCCGGCGCTCATGCCGGGCCGGTCGCCGGGGGAAGCGCCGCCGCCGGGTGTTCCCTGCTGTGGGGTTCCTCCGGCGGGTGTCATGGACGCGGATCGCGGCTCTGCCGTCGGCGGCGCCGGTCGCGGAGCGGCCTGCCTGTGGGCGCGGCGGTCCGGGATGGCGGAGCGCGGCTCCGAGGGCCGTGACGGGACGGGGACGCCCCGTCCGTGGAGTAGGAAAGAGCCCCAGCGGGGGCGTAAAGGAGAGGCCAGCATGCCGGACTTCGTGGACCAGGTCATCCTGCACGTCAGGGCCGGTGACGGGGGGAACGGCTGCGCCTCTGTCCACCGGGAGAAGTTCAAGCCGCTCGGCGGCCCCGACGGCGGCAACGGCGGGCGCGGCGGCGACGTGATCCTGGAGGTGGACCCCAACACCGCCACCCTGCTCGACTACCACCGCCGCCCCCACCGCAAGGCCGAGAACGGCAAGCAGGGGCAGGGCTCCAACCGTGACGGCGCGAACGGCGGGGACGTCGTGCTGCCGGTGCCCAACGGCACCGTCGTCAAGGACGCCGACACCGGAGAGGTGCTGGTCGACCTCGTCGGCGCGGGCACCCGCTACGTGATCGCCAAGGGCGGCCACGGCGGGCTGGGCAACGCCGCGCTGGCCAGCGCCAAGCGCAAGGCGCCGGGGTTCGCGCTGCTCGGCGAGCCGGGCGACGGCCTCGACGTCATGCTGGAGCTCAAGAGCGTCGCCGACGTGGCCCTCGTCGGGTTCCCCAGCGCAGGGAAGTCGTCGCTGATCGCCGCGCTGAGCGCCGCCCGGCCCAAGATCGCCGACTATCCGTTCACGACGCTGATCCCCAACCTCGGCGTGGTCACGGCGGGCGAGACGGTGTTCACCGTCGCCGACGTGCCGGGCCTGATCCCGGGCGCCTCCCAGGGCAAGGGCCTCGGGCACGAGTTCCTGCGCCACGTCGAGCGCTGCGACATGCTGGTGCACGTCATCGACTGCGCCACCATGGAGCCGGGTCGTGACCCCGTCACCGACTACGAGGTGATCGAGGCGGAGCTCCAGGCGTACGGCAAGCTGGAGGGCCGTCCCCGGATGGTGGTGCTGAACAAGGCGGACGTGCCCGACGCCGCCGAGCTGGCCGAGTTGGTCAGGTCCGAGTTCGAGGAGCGGGGGCTCCAGGTTTTCACGATCTCCGCCGCCACGCGCGCCGGGCTGCGCGAGCTGACGTACGCGATGGGCGAGTGGGTGGCCGCCGCGCGGGCGGCCAAGCCGGTCGAGGAGCCGACGCGCCTGGTCATCAGGCCCAGGCAGCTCGGCGAGGCCGGGTTCAGCGTGCGGAAGGTCAACGACAACCAGTTCCAGGTCACCGGCGAGAAGCCCGAGCGCTGGATCAGGCAGACCGACTTCACCAACGACGAGGCCGTCGGCTACCTCGCCGACCGGCTGGAACGGCTCGGCGTCGAGGAGGAGCTGGTCAAGGCCGGCGCCACCGCGGGCGCCGAGGTCATCATCGGGTCCATGGAGGGCGGCTACGTCTTCGACTGGCAGCCCACGCTGAGCGCCGAGTCCGTGCACCAGGGGCCGCGCGGCACCGACAGCCGGCTCGGGTAGGAAGAGGGATAGGGTTTCGGTCGTGCGGGAACGGATCAGCGCAGCGTCGAAGGTCGTCGTCAAGGTCGGCTCGTCGTCGCTCACCACACCCCAGGGCATGATCGACGTCGACCGGGTGGACGCGCTGGCCGACGTCCTGGCCGCGCGCCGCCTGAGCGGCACGCAGATCGTGCTCGTCTCCTCCGGAGCGATCGCCGCGGGCCTCGGCCCGCTCGGGCTGAGCACGCGACCGCGCGATCTCGCCACCCAGCAGGCCGCCGCGTCCGTCGGTCAGGGCGTGCTCGTCGCCCGCTACACCTCCTCCTTCGCCCGCTACGGCCTGCGCGTCGGCCAGGTGCTGCTGACCGCCGACGACATGATGCGCCGTGCCCACCACGCCAACGCCCAGCGGACCCTCAACCGGCTGCTGGAGCTCGGCATCATGCCGATCGTCAACGAGAACGACACCGTCGCCACCGACGAGATCCGCTTCGGCGACAACGACCGGCTCGCGGCGCTGGTCGCCCACCTCATCCACGCCGACGCGCTGGTGCTGCTGTCCGACGTCGACGCCCTCTACGACGGGCCGCCGAGCCGCAGCGGCTCGCGGCGGCTGGCCGAGGTCCGCGGCCCCGAGGACCTCGCGGGCGTCGAGCTGGGCCGCAACGGCGCTGCGGTCGGCACGGGCGGCATGGTCACCAAGGTCCAGGCGGCGCGCATCGCCACCGGGGCCGGCGTGCCCGTCGTGCTGACCGCCGCCGCGCACGCCGCGCAGGCGCTCGCCGGGGCCGACGTGGGCACCTACTTCCACCCGGGCGGCCGTCACCCCGGCACCCGGCTGCTGTGGCTGGCGCACGCCACGACGGGGCGCGGGCGGCTGCACCTGGACGCCGGGGCGGTCGAGGCGATCGTGGACCGCCGCAAGTCGCTGCTGCCCGCCGGGGTCACCTCGGTGGAGGGCGAGTTCGCCGCGGGCGACCCGGTCGACCTGTGCGCGCCGCGTGGGGCGGTCGTGGCCCGCGGGCTGGTCAACTTCGACGCGGGGGAGATCCCCGGGCTGCTGGGACGGTCCACGCGGGAGCTGGCCAGCGAGCTCGGTCCGGAATATGAACGTGAGCTGATCCACCGCGACGACATCGTCATACTGGAAGCCCACAGCTGACCTGGCGGCGCCGGGGTGCGACCGGTCACGGCGGCAGGCGTCGCCCGAGCCGGTCCGCCTGGAGGGGCTGTCGTCCGGCAGGCGGCAGGTCGTCGTGCCGTCGTCCCAGGCGGCGGTCGGGGCTGTCGCGGCCGGGGCTGTCGCGGCCGGCGGGTGCGGGTGCGGCCGGTGTTGCCGGGCGCTCGGTTCGCCGCCGGTGCACGGGGTGCTCCGGCGGCGGTCCGGTGGCCGGGTCGGTGAGTGGGTGGGGCGGCGACGGACGGCGTCCCACGAGCGGTACGACAACGAGGAGCGTGTGATGTCCGAGGAGTTCCTGAAGGTCGCCCGCGCGGCACGGGAGGCCGCCGCCGAGCTGGCCCCGCTGCCGCGGGCGCCCAAGGACCGGGCGTTGCGCGCCATCGCCGACGCCCTGGTGGCGAACGCCGCCGCGATCGTCGAGGCCAATGCCAAGGACGTCGAGCAGGCCCGCGCGCAGGGCACCGCCGAGGCGATGATCGATCGGCTGCGGCTCGACGAGGGCCGGATCGCGGCCATCGCCGAGGCCGTGCGGCAGGTGGCCGACCTGCCCGATCCGGTCGGCGAGGTCGTGCGCGGCGGCACGCTGCCCAACGGGCTGGAGCTGCGCCAGCTCCGGGTGCCGCTAGGCGTGATCGGCATCATCTACGAGGGCCGTCCCAACGTCACCGTGGATGCCGCCGCGCTCTGCCTCAAGAGCGGCAACGCGGTGCTGCTGCGCGGCTCCTCCAGCGCCTACTCCTCCAACACGGCCCTCGTACGGGTCATGCAGGAGGCGCTGGAGGCGACCGAGGTGCCGGCGGGCGCCGTGCAGCTCGTGCCGGGGCTCACCCGCGACTCGGTCAAGGAGCTGATGCGGGCGCGGGGGCTGGTCGACGTGCTGATCCCGCGTGGCGGCGCCTCGCTGATCAACTCGGTGGTCGAGGAGTCGACCGTGCCGGTCATCGAGACCGGGGTGGGCAACTGCCACGTGTACGTGGACGCCGAGGCCGACGTGGACCTGGCCGTGGAGATCCTGGTCAACGCCAAGGCGCAGCGGCCGTCGGTGTGCAACGCGGCCGAGACGTTCCTGGTGCACGCCGGCGTGGCCGACCGGTTCGTGCCCAAGGCGCTGGCGGCGCTCAGGGAGGCGGGCGTGACCGTGCACGGCGACGAGCGGATCGCCGGTCACGGCGACGGCGTCGTGCCCGTCACCGAGGACGACTTCCTCGCCGAGTACCTCTCGCTCGACATCGCCGCCGCCGTGGTCGACTCGCTGGAGGACGCCGTGGCGCACATCAGGAAGTACGGCTCGGGCCACACCGACGCCATCGTCACCCGGTCGCAGCAGGCGGCCCGCAGGTTCGTGTCGCTGGTCGACTCGGCGGCCGTGGCGGTCAACGCCTCGACCAGGTTCACCGACGGGGGCGAGTTCGGGTTCGGCGCGGAGATCGGCATCTCCACGCAGAAGCTGCACGCCCGCGGGCCGATGGGGCTGCCGGAGCTGACCTCGACCAAGTGGGTCTACACCGGCGAGGGTCACCTGCGCACCGCCGAGGGCACGGTCATCGCCGGGTCGGCCGGCTGACCCGATTACGGCAGGCGTCGGCGTGTCGGCGTGGCCGGGCCGCCGGGTTCGGCTTGGCTGTGGGCATGGAGATCGTCATCGCGCTGGCCTTCTCGGCGGCCGTCCTGTTCGGCGCCGACCGTCTGCTGCTCTGGCTGGAGCGCCGCGGCCACGTCCACTGGCGCAGGACGGGCCGCCGCCGGGACCTGTCGCAGGAGCCCACGGCCCGCCTGGACACCATGCTGTCCGAACACGCCCGCCGATAAAGCTTCGGCGCGCCTCGGACACGACGGGCCTCCCTCCCGCTAGGGTTGTGCCCCTTATGGGCACGCCGAGCAGGGAGGGACGGTGAGCAAGCTCGGCAAGGTCGGGCCGTACGCCTTGCTCGAGCGGCTCGGCCGGGGCGGCATGGGCGAGGTCTACCTCGCCAGCTCCCGGCGCGGCGAACGAGTCGCACTCAAGGTCCTGCACGAGCTCACCGAAGATGATTCGTCCCGTATTCGGCTTGAGCGCGAAGTTCGCGCCCTCCGGCGGGTCGAGAGCCCGTACGTCGCGAGGGTACTCGACGCCGACCTCGGCTGCGCCCGCCCCTACCTGGTGATGGAGAACATCGAGGGCGTCACGCTGCTCGACCGGGTCCGCCAGGACGGGCCGCTCGACCTGCCGCAGCTCGTGCAGCTCGCGCAGGGCATCGCCGCCGCGCTGGCCATCATCCACGCGGCCGGTGTCGTCCACCGCGACCTGAAGCCGGCCAACATCATCATGGGCGCCGACGGGCCCGTGCTCATCGACTTCGGCATCGCACAGGTGCACGACGCGACCCGGCTCACCATGACGGGCACCTTCCTCGGCACGCCCGGCTACACCGCGCCGGAGATCTTCGCCGACGAGCAGGTCGACTCGCCGGCCGACATCCACGCCTGGGCGGCGACGGTGGCGTTCGCCGCGACCGGGCGGCCCGCGTTCGGGCGGGGCACGGCCGAGGCGCAGATGTACGCGGTGCTGAACGGACGGGCCGACCTCAAGGGCGTGCCGGTGGCGCTGCTGCCGCTGGTGCGGGCCGCGCTCAACCGGGAGCCGGCCAAGCGGCCCACGGCGGCGCTGCTGGCCGACCGCCTGTCGCGGCTGGCCAAGGCGACCGGGGTGCCCGACGCCTCGGGTGCGCCCGCCGGTCTGCTGGCGGCGCCGGTCGCGGAGGAGACGCGGGAGCGGCCGGGCGAGGCGCGGGGGCGTGCCGAGGGACGCGGCCGTCCCGGGGAGCCGCGCGGACGTGCCGGTGAGGAGGCCAAGCCGCCCGCGCCGCGCAAGGCGCCGGGCGAGGACGGCCGGGGCTCCGGGCCGCGGCCCAGGCCGGGTGGTGACGTGCCGGCCCGCGGGCGGGCCGACGCGGCCGCCCGAGCCCGGGCGGGAGGGGACACCGATCCCCGTGGCCGCACGGCGGACGCGGCGGCACGCGGGCGGACCACCGGCGGCGGCACGGCAGCCGCTGACGGTGCTGCTCGTGGGCGGGTCTCCGGCGGGGGAGGGGCCGACGTCCCCGCGCGCGGCAGGGGTGCGGGTGTGAGCGGTGCCGAGGGCGCCGCGCGCGGGCGGGGCGCGGGGGCGGGTGGCGCCGACGTTCCGGCGCGCGGGCGTTCGGCCGGCACGGACGGAGGTGCCCGGCGTGAGGGCGAGGTGCCCGCGCCGCGGGGCCGGGCCGCTGCGGACACGACGCGCGGGCGGGCCACCGGCGAGAGCGCGCGCAGCCGGGCGAGCGCCGAGAGCGCCAGGAGCCGGGCCGCGGCCGAGTCCGGGCGCGGCCGTGCCACCGGGGAGGGGGTGCGGACCCGGACCGCCGTGGACGGCGCCGCGGTGCCCGCGCCGCGCGGCCGTACGGACGCCAGGGCGCGCGCCCGCGCGGTCGAAGGAGCCGCGCGCGCCCGGGCCAGGGCCGCCATCGGGACGGCGCGAGGGCGCGGCGGACGGGCCGCGAGCGGTGAGGAGCCGGGCGGCACCGGGCTGCCGGCCGGGAGCGCGGCGCTGATGCTGCTCGCCGTGCTGGCCGTGCCGTGTGTGGTGGCGTCGGTGATGTGGCCGATCGCCTCCATCGGCATCACGGCGGTGTTCGTGGTGCTGACGCGGACCGTCTGGACGAGTCACTGGCTGGTCAGGAAGCGCCCGTCGCGGCGGTGGCGGATCGCGCTGCGGGTGCTGCTCTTCCCGATCGCGCTGGCCGGGTCGGCCGTGACCGCGGTGGTCTGGCCGGGTGTGCCCGTCGCGGTGGCGGCGGGCGGGGCGCTCTGGCTCACGGGGGGCGGCGAGATCCACTCCGACTGGTGGCAGCAGGCCGCGCCGGTGACCGCCGCCGGCGTGGTGTTCGGGATGCTGTGCGGTGGGATCACCGGCCGCGAGATCGAGCGGGTCGGCGCCCGGCTTCCGGAGCTGCGCAGGGAGGGGCTGCGCGCACTGGCCGTGCTGGGCGGGTTCGTCGCCCTGTGCGCGGCCGCCGTGCGCGCGATCGCCCTGCTGCTCTGACGGGGGGCACGCCGCCCGCCGGCCGGCGGGTCAGCCCTGGCCGCCGTCGCGGCGGGAGAAGCGGTTGAAGATGCGCTCGCCTGCGTTGACGGCGCCCTCGGCCACGTCGCGCAGCACGCCGATGAACGGGTCCTGCGACTGCGACCAGGACGCGCGGTAGGACTCGGCCGCCGCCTTGACCTCGTCGGTGACCCTGGCGCCGGCGTCGTCCTCGCGGCGCGGGTAGTCGCCGGCCAGGATGCGGTCGTACTCGCCGCTGCGCTGCCACTTGTCGAGCTCGGCCACGCGCACCACGGCGAACGGGTGGGTGGTGCCGAGCAGGTTGAGGACCTTGAGGAATCCGTCGCGGAGGTCTCCTGCGGTGTCGTACTCGTTGTACTGCTCGAGGAAGGCCTCGATGTTCATCTCGTGGGTGTAGTCGCCGCCGGCGAGCTTCATCAGCGCGCGCTTGGCCGCCTCCGGGTCCTGGCCGGTGAGCAGGCCGCCGCGGTCGGACGACAGCTCCGACTTGCGGTACCACTCCTCCAGGCCCGCGACGATCGCCCGCAGGCCGATGTAGCCGAGGGGGATCCAGGCGACGCGGGTGGCCAGCCGGGTGAGGATGTCGAGCATCGTCCGGTAGACCGCGTGCCCCGACAGGATGTGGGAGGTCTCGTGGCCGATGACGAAGCGCTGCTCCTCCTGGTTCATCAGGTTGAGCAGACCGGTGGTCACGACGATGAACGGGTCGTCGAAGCCGATGGCCTTGGCCTGCACCTGCGGGTCCTGCTGGACGTAGATCTCGGGGATGCGGTGCAGGTCCAGCGTGTAGGCGGCGTCGCGGCCCATGTCGTGGAGTGAGCGGAACTGGGTCTCGCTCACTCGCACGGCCGACGCGAGATACATCAGGCGCAGCCGCCGCTCACTGATGAGGCCGGACATCTGCTTTAGAACCGTGTCGAACCCACTCAACTTACGCAGAGCGACCAGGGCGGACCGGTCTGCGGGGTGTTCGTAGGCACGGGACGAGATGCCGGGCAGTTGGACGCGGTTGCGGTCCGGGGTGGTCGTCATGCCCGGCATGCTACGTCCGCATCGGGGGCGACGCGCGGGCATCGCGAAGGGGGGTGCCGTCGGGCGGGACACCCCCTCCGCGTAGGGTCCGATTCATGATGAATGCCCCCAGTGTCGATGGGAAACGGCGTGTAGGTGTCATGGGAGGCACGTTCGACCCCATCCATCACGGTCACCTGGTGGCCGCCAGCGAGGTGGCCCACCACTTCCAGCTGGACGAGGTCGTCTTCGTGCCGACCGGGCGGCCGTACCAGAAGTCGGAGCGCGAGGTGTCGGCGCCCGAGGACCGTTACCTGATGACGGTGATCGCGACCGCGTCCAACCCGCGCTTCTCGGTGAGCCGGGTCGACATCGACCGGCCCGGGCCGACGTTCACCATCGACACCCTGCGCGACATCGCGCAGATCCACGGGCCCGACACGGAGCTGTACTTCATCACCGGCGCGGACGCCCTCGGCGCCATCCTCACCTGGCAGAACGCCGACCTGTTGTTCGAGCTGGCCCACTTCGTCGGCTGCACCAGGCCGGGGCACACGCTGCACGACCCCGGCCTGCCCGGGGGCAAGGTGACGCTGCTGGAGATCCCGGCGCTGGCCATCTCCTCGTCGGAGTGCCGGCAGCGCGTCGCGATGGGCGAGCCGATCTGGTATCTGGTGCCCGACGGCATCGTCCAGTACATCAACAAGCGCGGCCTGTACCGCGAGCCGGAGGAGTGACGTCGGAAAGGGTAGGCTCAAGGTAGGGCATACTGCCGACACAGGAGGACAGACCCGCATCGTGACCGCTTCTGAGAGAGCCGTCCAGCTCGTCCGGATCGCCGCCGAGGCCGCGGCCGACAAGCTGGCCGATGACATCCTCGCCTACGACGTGAGCGAGCAGCTCGTCATCACCGACGCCTTCCTGCTCTGCTCCGCCACCAACGACCGCCAGGTCCGGGCCATCGTCGACGAGATCGAGGACCGGCTGCGCACCGAGGCCGACGCCAAGCCGGTGCGCCGCGAGGGCGAGCGGGAGGGCCGCTGGGTGCTCCTCGACTATCTCGACATCGTCGTGCACGTCCAGCATGAGGAGGACCGCACCTTCTACGCCCTGGAGCGGCTGTGGAAGGACTGTCCGCCGATCGGCCTGCCGGAGAGCGTGCTGCAGGCCAACATCCAGCGAGCGCGCACTTGAGCAAGCGGATCGTCTGCCTCCGGCACGGGCAGACGTTGTGGAACGTCGAGCACCGCTTCCAGGGCCACTCCGACATCCCCCTGGACGAGACCGGCGTGGCCCAGGCGGCCAGGGCGGCCTCGCTGCTGGCGTCCCTGCGCCCGACTCTCATCGTCTCCTCCGACCTGCAGCGCGCCAACGACACCGCGCTCGCGCTCGGCCGGGTCGTCGGCCTCGACGTGGCCGTCGACAAGGCCTTCCGCGAGCGGGGCGGCGGGCAGTGGGAGGGGTTGACCCGCGACGAGATCGCCGCCCGCTGGCCCGAGGAGTACGTGGCGTGGGAGGCGCCGGACGGCGAGCCCGTCGGCGACGTCGCCGCGCGGGTCGCCGCCGCCATGCGCCGCTGGGCCGCCGAGGTCGACGACGACGGCCTGCTCGTCGTCGTCTCGCACGGCGCCGCGCTGCGGCTCGGGATCTGCGAGCTGCTCGGCCTGCCCGAGGAGCTCTGGCCCGCCCTGGGCGGGCTCGGCAACTGTTCGTGGTCCGTGCTGCAGGAGGGGCGCAAGGGCTGGCGCCTGCTGGAGCACAACGCGGGCACGCTGCCGGAGCCGATCAGCAGCGACGACCGTCCCGAGACCCAGGTCTGACGAACCCGTACGGCCGCGGCCGTACGGGTTCGCGCCCGTTCGCCGATTAGGCGAATCGTACGGATGGCTATATGCTTCCCGAGCGCCGTCTTCGAGCGGACTTCGAGCAGTCTCGGAGCGGTGACCAGGGGCTATAGCGCAGTTGGTAGCGCGCCTCCATGGCATGGAGGAGGTCTGGGGTTCGAATCCCCATAGCTCCACCCCGCGCAAGAAGGCCACCCCTCCGCCGAGGGGTGGCCTTCTTCATGCGGTCACTTGGGCTGGACGATGGGCGGGCCCTCGCTGGCCTGCACCAGGACGAACCCCTGTCCCTGGAAGGCGAGCTGCATGGCCTCGCCGCTGCCGCGGCCGATCAGCGCGCCGGCCTTGAACGTGCGGTTGACGCCCACGTGCAGGCCGGCGCTCCAGCACACGGCCGACTGGCCGTCGGCGTAGGTCGGCGCCTGCGAGGCGTCGAGCAGCACGGGCGTGCCGTGCGCGGTGACCGCGACCCAGCCGGTGCCCTTGATCGTCGTGTTGAACAGGCCGCCCGCGGCGACGCCCGCCCCCTGCACCCGCTGGATGTCCCAGGTGAGGTGGGCGTCCAGGGCCAGCAGGTTGCGGCCGTTGACGGTCAACGCCTCGTTCTCCAGGTAGAACAGGTGGATGTCGTCGGCGTTGTCGGCGAGGAACAACCTGCCCTGCCCCGTGACGCGCATGAGCGGCGCGCCCTCGCCCGTCACCATCTTCTTGAACATCTTGCCGACGCCGCCGCCCTCGTAACCGAAGTCCATCTGGCCCTGGAAGGCCACCATGGAGCCCTGGCGGGCGAGCACCTCGGGGGGAAGGTGGACGACGAGCATCTTGGAGTTCTGCAGGGCGAAGGTACCGGGCACCTGCTGGGAGTCCAGGTTCCCGAAGAGCGCGCTGCGCATGGGGCCCCATTTCGCTGGATTGTGGTCGACAAGGTGAGGACGTACGGGCCGGGGTCCCGGGTTCCCCACCGAGGCCGTCAGGCACTCTGTCATCGGCGCCCTGCGCGCCCGATGGGCTACGAGGGGTTCGTGCCGCTGGTGGGTTCGACGATGTCATCGCCGAAGACGGCAGCGAGCGCCCTTGCGATCAGGTCGGGCAGCTCGGTTCGTCCGTCGTCCTCGGCCCAGCGCACCAATGCCGTGTGCAGGGCGGCCAGGCAGGCGCTGGCCGCCGCCTGGGCGTGGAACGCCGCGTCGAGATCGGTGGCGTCGTCCCCGAGGGCGTCGACGATCGCCCGCTGAAGGGCGTAGTGGTTGTCCAGGTGCTTGGCCCGCAAGGCCGGCGTCGAGATCATGAGCCGGAGGCGGGCGAGCAGGAACTGCTTGTCCGCCGTCAGGTCGTCTTCGTGGCCGCCGGTCAACGTCGCGGCCGAGTCGATGAGCGCGCTGCCGATGCGGCGGACCAGGGGCTGCTCGGCGGACGACGCGGCGATCCGCTCGGCGACGAGCTGACCGTGCTGGTCGACGAGCACGAGGTCCTCCTTGGTGGGGAAGTGCCGGTACACGGTCATGGGCGACACACCCGCGGCTTCGGCGACGTCGGTCACGGTTGTGACGTCGTATCCGCGCTCGGTGAACAGCCGTACCGCGTGCGCCTGGATCACGCGCTGTGTCTGGGTTCGCCGTCGCGCTCGCAATGTGGAGTGCTGGTTGGGCATGTGATAGACACTACCGCAGTGGTAGCAACTACCACTTTGGTGGTAGCTAACAGATTGGGTGTGGGCATGAGTGATCTGACCGGCAGAACGGCTCTCGTGACCGGCGCGTCGCGGGGCATCGGACAGGCGATCGCGGCCCGGCTGGCGGCCAAGGGGGCGATGGTCATCGTGCATTTCGGCACGGACGAGGACGGCGCGATGGCCACGGTCGACGAGATCGAACGTGGCGGTGGAACCGCGCTCGCCGTCGGGGCAGAGCTGGGCGTGGACGACGACGTCGAGACGCTCTTCGCGGGAGTCGAGGCCGGCCTGGCCGGGCGGCCCCTCGACATCCTGGTCAACAACGCGGCGGCCGCGCCCGCCGGCCCGCTCGGAGTCACGACGCGGACGGAGTTCGACCACCTCTTCGCGGTGAACGTGCGAGCGCCGTACTTCATCATCCAGCGGGCATTGCCACTGCTCCGCGACGGTGGCCGCATCGTCACGATCTCGTCCGTGGCGACCCGGATGGCCAACCCCGCCCAGACGTCCTTCGCCATGACCAAGGGCGCGGTCGAGACGATGAGCATGACCTTGGCCAACGAGCTCGGAGGCCGGGGAATCACGGTGAACGCGGTCGCTCCCGGCGCCACCCGGACGGCGACCAACGGATCGGCCTTCGAAACGCCGGGCCTGGCCGAGCTCATCGCCGGATCGACGGCGCTCGATCGCCTGGGCGGGCCCGACGACGTCGCCGACGTGGTCGCGTTCCTCGCCTCCGACGCCGCGCGCTGGATCACCGGTCAGGTCATCGACGCCAGTGGTGGCCTGTTCCTGGGGCCGCGCGCTTGATCGCAGGGTTCACCGACGCTCGATCCCTGCCTGCCGTCGCCGCGGCTGTCGCGGCACCGTCCTGACGCCCGGCTGGGCTCACGCGGACGTGACGAGCCGGCCGCGCTGTCGGCGCCGGTGGCGGCGGCCAGCTGCCAGGCCCGGCGGGCGGCGTGCTCGGGTGAGCCGAGGGCGGCGGCGAGCACGCGGTGGACGGCGAGGCGTTGCCCGAGCGGCGCCCGCTGGTAGACGGCGGCGCGGATCAGGGGATGGCGAAAGCGGATGGTGGTGCCGTCGGCGTCGCGCGGAGCACCAGGCCGGCCCGCTCAGCGGAGGACAGGTGGTCGGAGACCTCCGCCCATGGGCCTTCGAGCTGCGCTGGCAGCCGGGGAGGCCGCCGGATTGGGTGGCGATGAGCACGGCCAGCGCGATTCTGGCGAACAGGATGAGCACGATGCCCGTCCAGCAGGCTGCCCGTAGCCGGGACAGGGGCGCCCGCCGCTCCCCGCGCGCCAGCAGGAGGGCGACGACCACGACCGCCTGGCACACGAGCGACATCCAGGGAGCGAGCTGCGGGCCGCAGGGGGTCGTGTAGGGGATGACGAGCGTGGGCGCGTTGATCGCCAGCGACACCGCCGCGGTGATCGCGCCGAGCACCGGGAACCGTCGTGGCGCCCAGATGGCGAGCAACGCCAGCGCGGCCGGCAGCACGGGGACGGTCCATAAGGCGGAGTCCCAGATCGCCGCGCGCAGCGGGGTCGGCTCAGGCCATGTGGCCGGAGCCCAGCCGCAGAACGTTCCGGGGTGCAGGGAGAGCAGGAAACTCGGCGCGGCGGCGGCCAGGATGGCGAGGAGGCGGAACATCGACTAGGACCGATCGAGCAGGCGAGTCCGGGAGGCGGCCGAGACCCAGTAGTAGAGGCCGTGGGCGGTGTCGAGGTGGTAGAAGGCCAGCGCCCAGGTCCCCTTCGTGTCCGCGTAGCAGCCGACGTCGCTGGTGGGGGTGTTCCTGGCCAGGGTCTGGACGAGCGCGAGCAGCACGACCGCGCTCCAGATGACCGCCCGAGGCCATGGCACCCGCTGCTCCGGGCGGGTCCGCAGGAATGCGGCGACGGCGATCGCCTGGCAGGCCAGTATGGAGCCGAACTGCGGGCCGAAGCTGCGGAGCATCAGGACGGATAAGAAGGTCGGCGCGGTGGCCGCCAGGATGGCCAAGAGACGGAACATCGGCAGCCTCTCGCGCGAAGTTGATCAGCGGCGAGCGTACCGAACCGCCACGACAAGATGATCTCGAAGTGCACGGTCTGGAGGTGCTCCGGGTCGCCGTCGCGGGCGTCGAACACAGGCTCGGTCAGCGAGCTCCAGAACTCCTCCGCCCCTCCACACGGGTGTAGGTATGCAGGTAGAGCGGGCGGTAACCGGCCACGCCTCGGGATGGACGCCGAGCCGCAGGCCGCGCTCGTCACGCGTCCCCTGCGTGGTGCGGGTTGCGGAGACGCGGCGAGCTGGTCAGCGCACACTACAGGCGAGAAAGGAGTGGTGACGGCGGATCAGCGCGAGGGTGTCTGCGCGGCCGGCGCCGTACGTGTCCACGCCCGCGCCCGTCGCGACGCCCGGAACACGCTCACTCGGTGACGGTCTTGGGGGGCGGGCATCTTGATCGACACCTTGGCGCCCAAGCCGGTGTAGCGGGTGTCGGCGACGGCGGTGCTGCCCTCGAATTCTTCAGTAGCACTCCGAGACGCCTTTGGCCGTGTACGAGCTCCACAGCATGCTGAACAGGCCGGCCGAGTTGGGCGTCAGCTTGTAGGAGACTGTGTGTCCGAGGCCCAGGAGCGAGGTTGGAGAGGGAGAACACGGCGGACACCTTGCGCAGGTCCTTGAAGGTGCCGGTGACCGTGTTCTCGCTCTTGCTGCCCTTCTTGAGCAGCGCCGACAGCGTGGTGGGCTCGACCTGGTCGTACGCGCTGGGCATGCCACCGCCGGGCACACTCAGGGCCTTCGCCCGTACGGGACCCGCCGCGCCGCCGGTGCGCCCGATCGAGGCGCTCACCGGCCGGGAGGATGAGACACCGCGTCGAGATCGCCAAGTGGGCCTACGACCAACCGGGTCAGGAGCTGAACCGGGCCGGCCGTCTCCTGATGACCCATTCGGCCACGGCCATGTTGATCACCCAGCCGGCGCCCGGGAGCAGCGCCCTGGCGAGCTCGCCGGGGGTGCCGACGATCAGGTACCAGGGCAGCTGGGTCAGCGCCTGCGTACCCGCGCCCAGGCCGATCGCGTAACCGCGGATCATCCAGGCGCGGTGCCGCCCGAGGTCCCGCCGCCGGACCGCGACGAGGCCGAGCACGACGGACGCCGCCATGGCCGTGCCGAACACCAGCCTGAAGGCGGCGAGAAGCGGGCCGTCATGATCCGGGAGGGCGGAGAAGAACGTCATCCACAGCCCGGTGAGCGCCGCGACGAGCCCGCACGGGACCAGCAGCCGCCCGGCGACGCGGTGCCAGCCGGGGCTTCCACGGCGCAGCCGGGGGACGAACTGGAAGGCGCCCAGAACGGTGTACACGCTCACGCCGATGATGTGCAGCACGATGGGGACGGGGGCGGCGAAGAACCGCGCGCTGTCCGGCGTGGCCGCCGCGCCGCCGGTCAGCTCGGCCAGGCGTAGGCCGCCGGCGAGCACCGGCACGACGCCGAGCCCGACGAGCGCGGCCACCAGCCATCCCGCTCTTCCCCGGCGCACGCTCATGTCCGTCATGCCCCCGATCGTGCCGCAGGAGGCGACGGCGGTTCATCGGCTGAACGGTCCGTTCCGCCCTGGCTGATCGTCCGCCCATCAGGCGTACTTTCGGCCGATGACCCCGTTATCAAGGGTTTCCGCTTCTCGGTGGTTTCCGAATTCCCCGGGAGGCGTCCTCGCCGCCCGGCTGAAGGCGATCGGCCTGCCGGTGTGGGTGCCCGAGCCGGTGGCGTGGGAATGGGCGAGCATATCGCCGAGGACTGGCAGGCCCTGTTCGGCACCGAGGGCCCGGCGTGTCGGCGGCTTGGCGACGCGGAACTGGTGACGTGAGCCCGACGCCGGCGATTGCTACCAGGACCCCTTGAGGGAAGGGAGGAAGCATGATCGAACCTGGTCCTAGGGGCCGGTTCACCGTCTTGTGCGGCTCCTGCTCTTTGCGAGGAGGTCCATGACCCGTGGTCGACAAGTGGCGCCGGTTCTCACGGACATTCGCTCGGGAACGTCGGGCCGAGCGGCTCCCAAACTACACAACCCCGCCCGAAGGGAGGATGCGGCTGATCTCGGCCGGGCGCGGGCGGCGGGCGAGCGCAAGTTCCACGTCATCGGATCAGCCTTTCCCGCCGCTGGGCGGCGCGTCTCGACTCGAACTGGGGCGTAGTCGCTGCAGCGCCGATGTCATCGCCGTTGGAGTGCCTGCACGGTCTGTTCTGAAGTCTCGAGGACAATCGTGTGATAGCTGTCGATCCGGGAGACGATCGCCTCGCGGGGACCGAGCCGCCAGGCGTCACTGCCGTAGAACCTTTCCTCCTGCTCGTGGTGCGCCTCAAGGGACGCGAACGCGCGGATCAGATAGGCCTCCTCATGCCCGCCCTCTGCTACCAAAGACGCTCCGCAGTCCACCACCCAGATACCGGACTCCTCCAGTAGCGGCACGGACTCTTCCCGCATGACGCGAACGAACTCGTCGCCGGTGCCTGACTTCAACCGATACGTGCGGATCTCAAGAATCACGGGCAGCCCTTCTACGGCATCCAGTGCGTCAGACGGTGTTGGCCGGCGCAGAACACCTCGACGCTAGCCGGGCATCACTGACATGTTGTGTCAGGGATTTCGGCCCCCGGACCGCGGACCAGCCGCATGTCCCCGGCCGCCGCGGCGGCGTGGTCGAGCAACGCCGTCTTGCCGATGCCGGGCTCGCCACGCAGCACCAGCGACGAGCTGGTGCCCGCCCGCGGTCCCGCCGGCAGTTCAGCGATCGCGTCCGCCTCGCGCTTTCTCCCGTGCGGCTCGCTCGCACCCATGACCCCCACTGGCATCCGTCGGGGAGTGCCCCGTACCGGCCGGTCAGCGCCTGGTCGAGGGCGTCCAAGCGGGGGATCGGCGGCTCGATCTCCCCGAGATCGAGCCCGTGGCGGACTGGTTGAGGAGCTCGTAAGCGGCATGATCTGAAACTCAGCGTCCACCCGCTCATATCGAGGTTTCCGGAGGCATCTCATGTCCAGCGCGTTGCTCGCCGTTTCTGTCGACTGCGGCTCCCCGGGTCGGCTGGCCGACTTCTGGGCGCAAGCCCTCGGCTACCAGGCCCGGCGTGAGCTGCCGAGCGGCACCCATCTCATCGCCAGGGACGAGCAGACGATGCCCTGGCTGGCCTTCATCCATGTCCCCGACGCCAAGCACGCCAAGAACCGCCTGCACCTCGACCTCCAACCCGACGACCAGCAGGCCGAGGTCGAACGCCTCATCGCCCTCGGTGCCACCCGCATCGACGTCGGTCAACCCGCCGACGCCCCGTGGGTCGTCCTCGCCGACCCGGAAGGCAACGAATTCTGCGTGCTCCCACCCCGGCGCCCCTAGCGCCGTCCTCGCCGACCTCAGGCGGGGACGTGGTGCCGCAGCCGCAGCTCCTCCGGGTACGGGGCGAGGAAGGTCTGGTCGCGGACGTAGGCGGCGGCCGGTCCCTCGCCCTCGGCGTCGTGGCGCAGCAGGGTCGCCGGCACGCTCAGCGGCACCAGCCCGGCCCGGTAGGCCTCGATGACTCCCAGCAGGTGGTCTCGGCGGGACGGGTCGAGCGCGACCATGCCCACGAGGTGGTGCAGCGCGTTGACGTTCCGGCCGGCTCCTGCCTTCCTCGACAGGGCCGTACGGAACGCCTCGGCGTATCGGGCGGCCACTTCGGCACGCGGCAGCACCCCCGCCCGCCCCACCAGGGCGCCCGCGGCGCGGTAGCCGGCCGGGTCGTGGGCGAGGAGCTGCATCTTGTGCCGGGCGTGGAAGCCGATCAGGTCGCGCGGCCGCCAGTCGCCGGACAGCAGATCGCGCAGCTGGGCATGGGCGAAGACCCGCTCCACGAACGCCTCCCGCAGCACGGCGTCGTTCAGCCGGCCCTCGTCCTCCACGGGCAGCAGCGGGTGCGCGTCGATGACCCCCGCGGCGAACACGCCCCGGTTGCGCCGGTCCACCGGCGGCCCGTCCGCGCCCGGGTAGAGGGGGATGCCGTGGACGCCGCAGGTGGGGCTGCGCGACTTGAAGACGTAACCGTCCACGTCGAGCGAGGCGGCGCGGGCCGCGGCCAGGGCGGTCATCCGTTCGGTGAGGTCGGCGCGGGTCGTGCGGGTCATCAGGCGCGGGCGCGAGGCGGAACGCTCCAGTCGCAGCGTCTCGCGCGGCGTGCCCAGTCCCGCCTCCATCTCCGGGCAGATCGGCACCCAGTCGACGTACGGGTCGAGCGGGCCGGACAGGAACCGGTCACGGCTGTGACCGCCGTTGAAGCGGACGGGCTCGCCGATCAGGCAGCTCGACACCGCCACCCTGGGTCTGGTCATGCCGCCTCCATCAGGGCGGACAGGCGGTGCAGGCCACGGGCGGTCCTGGCCTTGACCGTGCCCAGCGGCACGCGCAGCCGTTCGGAGATCTCCCGCTGGGTGAGCTGGCCGTAGTAGGCCAGTTCGATGGCCTGGCGCTGGGTTTCGGGCAGCTCGGACAGCGCCCGGCGGACCAGGTCGCGCCGGGCCAGGCCGTCGCTGACGGTCCGGCCGTCGTCCCCGGCGGGCTCGCCGACGGCCTCCAGCGGGACCGTGGCGGGGCGGCGGGCGCGCAGGTGGTCGACGGCGCGGTTGCGCGCGATGCCCAGCAGCCAGGCCTCCAGGCTCCGCGCCGGGTCGTAGCGGTGCCGGGACTGCCAGACCTCCAGGAAGACCACCTGGGTCATGTCGTCGATGTCCGCGGGCGGGACGAGGCGCCTCAGATACGAGCGGACCAGCGCTGCGTGGGTGCGATAGCAATCGGCGAGCAGTTCCATCGTCCTCTTCTTCCGCAGATAACCTCTTCAAAACTTATTCAACGCCCTCCGCGGGGGATCGGGCAACCAAGGGCGGGGAGATTCAGTCGAGTGCCGCGGCGATCAGGGCGACGGCGCCGGGCAGGGAGTCTGCCCTGACGACCTTGCGCGGCAGGCCGGGCCCCCAGCCGGGGCCGCCGGCGACGATCCGGGCGGGCGGCCGCAGCGCGGGCAGCGCGGCGAGCGGAGCGGGGTCGCCGGTGGCCGTCCGATGTGACCAGACGAAGACGACCGCCGGGCCGAGGCGGCGCATCGCGTCCGCCAGCGCCGGGTACGGGGTGCGGGCGCCCAGCACGTGGGTCTCCACGTCGCGTTCGCCGGCCAGCGCCGCGGCGAGCGCGTGGACCGGCAGGCTGTGCTGCTCGTCCTCGGCGCAGGCCAGCAGGACGGGGCGGTGGTTCACCGGGTGGTCCGGGCGGGCCGCCAGGGGGAGCAGGGCCGCCAGGAGGCGGTCGGAGAACAGGTGCTCGACGTCGATGCCGGCACCGGTCTCGTCCTGCCTGCGGCAGATCGTCGCGAAGGTCGGGCGGACCAGGCGTTCCCAGGTGCCCACGACGCCGAGCCGGGCCAGGGCGCCGGCGAGGCCGTCGGCGACCGTGCGGCCGTCGAGGGCGTGCGCGGCGCGGGCCAGCATGGCCGCGGACGGGACGTGGGGCCCCGGCCGGCCCAGCCCGGCCGGCCGGTCGTCGGTGGGGGCGCCCTCTGGCGGGACGTTCGGGGCGCGCAGCCGCAGCGCCTGACGGGCCGCGTCGGCGGGCGGGACGCCCGCGTGGATGAGCCGGTTCATCTCCTCCAGGCGGGCCAGATCGACCCGGTCGTAGCGGCGGTGCCCGCCGGGGCTGCGGCGGCTCGGGCCGATGCCGTAGCGGAGGTTCCAGGTGCGCAGCGTGGGTGCGGGCACGCCGAGCCGCCGGGACACGGCGCCGATGCCGTATCCCGGCTCGTCTCCGGTGGTCACCGGGCCGGTCTCCTCCACGCAGGGTCCCCGATCGCGATCGTCCTGGTCATTCTTCCGGACGAGGCCGCTCGGCGGTTGCATCCGGCCCGTCCTCGGCCGGCCAGATGATCACGGACCGGTAACGCCGGGTTGGGTCAGCGATGATCTTTCTGGAAGGGTTGTCCCATGGACCCGCACGCACGCCTCCAGGAGGACCTCACCGTCCGCGGGTTCGCCTCGGGTGACGAGGCGTCCCTGGTCGAAGGCTGGAACCGCAGCATGCCGGCCGACCCCACCACCCGCGCCTGGCTGCGCGACTGCGTGCTGCTCGACCCGAACTTCGACCCCGAGGGCCTGCGGGTGGCCGTCCGGGACGGGCGGGTGGCCGGGTGCGCGTACGCGGTCCGCCGGCTGGTCCCGATCGCGCCCCGCGCGGGGCTGGAGCCCGAGACCGGCTGGATCCCGTTCTTCTTCGTCGTGCCGGAGCACCGGGGGAGCGGGCTGGGCCGGCGGCTGCTCGACGAGGCGCTGGCGTTCCTGGCGGCGCAGGGCAGGACGAGGGTGGACTTCGCCTCCTACACGCCCCACTACGTGCTGCCGGGCGTCGATCCCCAGCTCTATCCGGACGGGCTCCGGCTGCTGCGCCGGGCGGGGTTCGAGGTGCTCTACTCGCCCGTCGCGATGGATCGCACGCTCGTCGGCTACATGGCGCCGGACGACGTGCACGAGCTGCGGGCCAGGCGGGAGAGCGAGGGGTACGCCTTCCGCGCCCCGCTGGACGGCGAACTGCCGGAGCTGATCAGGTTCGCGGCGAGCGCGTTCAGCCCGGACTGGGGCGAGGCGATCAGGCGGCACCCTGACCCGGACCGGCTGCTCATCGCGACAAAGGACCGCATCGTCGGGTTCTCCGCCTACGGGGCCTATCGCGGGATTCCTGAGCGGTTCGGGCCGTTCGGGGTCGAGCAGGCCGAACGCGGCACCGGGCTCGGCAAGATCCTGCTCCACCTGACCATGGCGATGATGCGTGCCGAGGGGCTGCACTCGTCGTGGTTCCTGTGGACGGGGGAGACCAGCTCCGCCGGTCACCTGTACGCGCGCGCGGGCTACGGCATCACCCGGCGCTTCCACGTCATGCGCCGGCAGGCCGGATAGCGTCACGGTGGTAGCGCCGGGCCAGCGCGGCGGCCGTCGCCGCGACCGCGCGCCGCAGCTCGTCCGGCGCGACCACCTCGGCCTCGTCGCCCAGTCGCAGGAACTCGCCCGTGGCGTGGCCGACCGACTCGATGGGGACGGTCACCCGGGTCCAGCCCTCCGCGTCCGGCGGCTCGGCGCTGGCCCGGGCCGCGGCCACCACACCGGGCGTCATGAGGTTGCCGAGCAGCTCCAGCCCCCGCGGCGACAGCCGGACCACGGCCTCGCCCCGGCGCAGCCGCTCCTCGAAGTCGGCCAGGTACGCCTGCCAGTACGCCGCCAGGTCGAACCCGCCGGGCCGGGCGAAGTGCTCCGGCAGCGGGTGCAGGGCGAGGATCTGGGAGACCCGGTAGGTGCGCACCCGGTCACCGGACCGTGCCACCAGGTACCAGCGCCCGGCCTTGACGACCAGCCCGTACGGCTCCAGCCTCCGGTCCACCTCCTGCGGCGCCTTCCAGCGGCGGTATCGGACCTGGATCACCCGCTCGTTCCACACGGCGTCGGCCACGGCGGGCAGGTGCGTGGCCGGCTCCTGGTCGCGGTACCAGGTCGGGGCGTCCAGGTGGAAGCGCTCCTGGATGCGGCCGGCCCGGTCGCGCAGCTCCACGGGCAGCGCGGCCATCAGCTTGAGCTGGGCGGCGGTCACCACCGCGCCCAGGCCCAGCTCGGCCGCCGGTCCCGGCAGCCCGGCGAGGAACAGCGACTCCGCCTCGTCGCCCGTCAGCCCGGTCAACCTGGTGCGGTAGCCGGCCAGCAACTGGTAGCCGCCGTTCGGGCCGGCGTCGCCGTACAGGGGGATGCCGGCGGAGTGGAGCGACTCGACGTCGCGGTAGATCGTCCGTACCGAGACCTCCAGCCGGTCGGCGAGCTCCCGAGCGGTCATGCGCCCGCGCGTCTGCAGCAGCAGGAGGATCGAGACGAGCCGGGAAGCGCGCATGTCACTGACATTACCTGTCAGTGACTCCGGCTTACGGTCCCTCCATGAACGACTTCGACTTCCTCACCGGCACCTGGAACGTCGCCAACCGCAGGCTGGTCAAGCCGCTGTCCGGCAGCGACGAGTGGGACGAGTTCCCCGGCACCACGGTCGACACCCGGCACTTCGCCGGGGCGGCGAACTTCGACGAGATCGTCTTCCCGACCAAGGGCTTCTCCGGGCTGACCCTGCGCCTCTACAACCCGGCCACCGAGCTGTGGTCGATCTACTGGGCGAGCAGCGCGCGGGGCGTGCTCGACCTGCCGCCCATGGTCGGCCGCTTCGACGGGCCCAGAGGGGAGTTCTACGCCGACGACTCCCACCAGGGCACGCCGGTGCGCTGCCGGTTCGTCTGGACGGTCCACGGGCCGGACTCCTGCCGGTGGGAGCAGGCGTTCTCCGTGGACGGCGAACGCACCTGGGAGACCAACTGGACCATGGACTTCACCCGGGCGTGACGCCGGCCTGCTGTCACATCCGGCGGGCCCGTCCCGTCCCGTAGGCATGACGTGCGTACTGGTGACCGGTGGCAGCGGACGGCTCGGGCGGGCCGTCCTGGACAGGCTCGCGGCGGCGGGCCACGAGGTGCGGGCGGCAAGCCGTACGGGCCGGCGGGGTGCCGTGGACGATCCTGCGGGCGACGCAGTTTCACGCGTTCGTGAACCAGGCGTTCGTGAACCAGGCGTTCACCGCGATGGCGCGGCTCGGCGCCCTGGTGGCCGACCCGGGGGTGCGGGCGCAGCCGGTGGACGTGCGTGACGTGGCCGCCCGCCTTGTCACGCTGGTGGAGCGGGGGCCCGGCGGGCGGGTCGAGGAGATCGGCGGGCCGCAGGTGCTGTCGATGGCGGAGGCGGCGACCCAGTGGCTGCGCGCCCGGGACAGTCGGCGGCCGGTGTTGCGGGTGCGGGTGCCCGGGGGGCCGGGCCGCGCGTTCAGGGCCGGCCACCTGACGTCCGAGGGTGCGACCGGGATGATCAGGTGGGCTGACTACCTGGCCGGTCAGTAGGACGGGCCGGCCGGCGGCTGGGGCGGGTGCTGCCAGCCGGGCTGCTGCTGGGGGTGCGGGCTCTGGGGCTGCGGGCTCTGGGGGTGCGGGCCCTGAGGATGCGGGCTCTGCCAGGCCGGCTGCCGCGGGTCCCGGGCTGGTGGCCGGCGGGCGATCACGGCCCAGATCAGCAGCCCGGTGCCGGTGAAGGTGACCGCCGTCTGGATCACGTTCTCGATCAGGATGACGACCGAGACGGACTGCGTGCCGACCATCTCCACGATCATGGGCAGGGTGAAGGAGCGCACCACGCCCAGGATGAGGCCGAACAGCAGCACCACGCAGCCCCACAGGCCCAGCGTGGCCGCCGAGCCGTGCTCCTTCCGCCCGCGCGCCATGAGGACGACGCCCACCACCAGCAGGACGGCCACGACCAGCGAGAGCAGAACGTTGACGAAGGCGTAGCCCATGCTCATGTCATCCACTTCCGGGAGAGATCCATCGAGGGTACGTTAC